>CAJWWA010000014.1 GCA_913048495.1 uncultured Halieaceae bacterium | reverse complement strand
GCACAAGAGCCTTCCAAGCTCTTAGGGCCAGTTCGAGTCTGGTCAGCCGCTCCAGCTTCATTCCTCCTCTCAAAAGACGAGATTGTCCATGGCAGAACGGCCAGACGTGCCATGCCGCGCGCCTTCATCTGTCCTATGCGCCAATCAGCCTAATTTTTAGGCATTTCGCATTATTCATCAGCAGTCACGATCATGCATGCCTTTAATAGAGGCATTTTTCTTGCCATGGCGGCCCGTCTGGTGGCACGCAGACCCTGCAACATAGAAGGGCGCCGTGGCGGATGGGGATTGTCAGCGCGGCGCCATTCCGGAGGAATGTCATGTTTATTCGTTTTGTCCTGCGCGGCCTGATCGCCTTCTTCGACCTGCCCATGTCGAACTTCAGCCGCGGCCCCGCCGGCCAGGAGCCGCTACGCGCCGGCAGCTACCGCGCCGCGCCCTTCATCTGTTACGAGATCGTCTACCCGGGGCTGGTGGCGAGCGGCTCCCGCAATGCCGACCTGCTTGTCACCATCAGCAACGACACCTGGTTCGGAGCCTCCATCGGCCCGCTGCAGCACCTCGAGATGGCGCGCATGCGCGCGCTGGAAAACGGCCGCTACCTGCTGCGCGGCACCAACAACGGCGTGACCGCCATCATCGACCACCGCGGACGGGTGCGGGCGCGCACCGGGCAGTTCGAGGAGGCCACGCTGGTCGGCGACGCCCGCGCCATGCTCGGCCACACGCCCTTCACCAGCTTCGGCACCGGACCGGTGATCGGCGGCTGTACGGTCCTGCTGCTGCTGATGACCCTGGCCTACCGGCTGTTCTGGCGCGAGGGCCGCTGAGCGTCGCCGCTACCGCGGAATATTGATACCATCCCGCTTCTTCTGCGCGCGGCCGCGCGGAGCCGGGCCCTTGCCCGACGACCTGACGCAACGGAACCAGAATCGATCCATGGACGAGCACTACGACCCCCAGGCACTGGAGGCGACGGCCCAGGCCTACTGGGAGGAACAGGGAAGCTTCGCCGCCAGCGAAGACCACGGGCGCGAGAAATTCTACTGCCTGGCCATGTTCCCCTACCCCAGCGGCAAGCTGCACATGGGGCACGTGCGCAACTACACCATCAGCGACGTCATCGCCCGCTACCAGCGCATGCAGGGCCGGAACGTCCTCCACCCCATGGGCTGGGACGCCTTCGGCCTGCCGGCGGAGAACGCCGCCATCGCCAACCAGACGGCGCCGGCGGCCTGGACCTACAGCAACATCGACCACATGCGCAGCCAGCTCAAGGCGCTGGGCTTCAGCTTCGACTGGCAGCGCGAGCTGGCCACCTGCCGGCCCGAGTACTACCGCTGGGAGCAGTGGTTCTTCACCCGCCTGTACGAGAAGGGCCTGGTCTACAAGAAGATGGCCACGGTCAACTGGGACCCGGTGGACCAGACCGTGCTCGCCAACGAGCAGGTCATCGACGGCCGCGGCTGGCGCTCCGGCGCGCTGGTGGAACGGCGGGAGATCCCGCAGTGGTTCCTGCGCATCACCGCCTACGCCGACGAACTGCTCGACTGGCTCGACCGGCTCGACGGCTGGCCCGAGCAGGTGCGCACCATGCAGCGCAACTGGATCGGCAAGAGCCGCGGCGTGGAGCTGGCGTTCAGCCTCGATGAACCCGTGGCCGGCGAGGCGCGCATCGAGGTCTACACGACCCGCCCGGACACGCTCTTCGGCGTGACCTACCTGAGCCTCGCGCCCGAGCACCCGATCAGCCGGGCGCTGGCGGCGGACAACCCGGCGCTGGCGACCTTCGTCGAGGAGTGCCGCAAGAGCGGCGTCTCCGAGGCCGAGACCGCGCAGGCGGAGAAGCGCGGCATGGACACGGGGCTCACCGCCCGGCACCCGCTCACCGGCGAGGAAATCCCGGTGTGGGTCGCCAACTACGTGCTCATGGACTACGGCTCCGGCGCGGTCATGGCCGTGCCGGCCCACGACCAGCGCGACTGGGAATTCGCCAAGCGCTACGACCTGCCGATGACCGTGGTCATCTGCGACCGGGACGACGCGCCGGCGGATATCAGCGAGGCCGCGTACACGGAGCACGGCCGCCTGACCCACTCCGGCGATTTCGACGGCCTGCCCTTCGAGGACGCCTTCGACGCCATCGCCGCGGCGCTCGCCGAGCGCGACGCGGGCCGGGTGACCACGCAGTTCCGGCTGCGCGACTGGGGGGTCTCCCGGCAGCGCTACTGGGGCGCGCCGATCCCCATGCTCAACCTGCCGGACGGGGGCGAAATCCCCATCCCGGCGGACCGGCTGCCGGCGCTGCTGCCGGAGGACGTGGTCATGGACGGCGTCACCTCGCCGCTGAAGGCCGACCCCGAGTGGCGCAAGTTCGAGCTGGACGGCCGGATCGTCGAGCGCGAGACCGACACCTTCGATACCTTTATGGAGTCGAGCTGGTACTACGCCCGCTTCACCTGCCCCGACTACGAGGCCGGCATGCTCGACAGCGAGCGCGCCAACTACTGGCTGCCCGTGGACCAGTACGTGGGCGGTATCGAGCACGCCATCCTCCACCTGCTCTACGCGCGCTTCTTCCACAAGCTCATGCGCGACGAGGGCCTGGTGGATTCCGACGAGCCGTTCCAGCGGCTGCTCACCCAGGGCATGGTGCTGAAGGACGGCGCCAAGATGTCCAAGTCCAAGGGCAACACCGTCGACCCGACCGCGCTCATCGAGCGCTACGGCGCCGACACGGTGCGCCTGTTCAGCATGTTTGCCGCGCCGCCGGACCAGTCCCTCGAGTGGTCCGACTCCGCCGTGGAGGGCGCGCACCGCTTCCTCAAGCGGCTCTGGCGCATGGTCGCGGAGCACGTTGCCCAGGGCCCGGTACCGGACCTGGACCCGGCGGCCCTGAACGACGCGGCCCGCGACGCCCGGCGCAAGGTGCACGAGACCATCGCCAAGGTCAGCGACGACTACGGGCGCCGGCAGACCTTCAACACGGCCATCGCCGCGGTCATGGAGCTCGCCAACGAGCTCGGCCGCCTCGACGCCGGTGACCCGCAGGCCCGCGCGGTGCTGCGCGAGGGTCTGGACGCCGCCGTGCGCCTGCTCTGCCCGGTGGTGCCCCACGCCTGCCACCACCTCTGGCACGCCCTGGGGCACGAGGACGACGTGACCTGGGCACCGTGGCCCACCGTGGACGAAAGCGCCCTCACGCGCGACAGTATCGAGATGGTGGTCCAGGTGAACGGCAAGGTACGCGCGAAGATGTCGGTGCCGGCAAGCATCGACAAGGCCGGCGCCGAGGCACAAGCCCTGGCGCAGCCCAACGCCCAGCGCTTCCTCGAGGGCAAGACCGTGCGCAAGGTGATCGTGGTGCCCGGCAAGCTCGTCAACATCGTGGTCGGCTGATGGCCACGCTGCTGCCGCGCCTCGCCGCCGTCCTGCTGGTCACGCTGCTGGCGGGCTGTGGCTTCCACCTGCGCGGCACCGGTGGCGGCACCGCGCTGCCGGACAGCTGGCAGGCCATGCACCTGCAGGCGGCGAGCCCGAACAGCGAGTTCACCCGGGTGCTGCGCGCCCGGTTCACCGCCAGCGGCATCCGCTGGGTCGACATTGGCGAGGCGACGCACCGCCTCGAGCTGGGGCCCGAGCGCTTCGCCCAGCGCAACCTCTCCATCAACGCCGAGGCCCGGGCCGCCGAGTTCGAACTGACGCTCCGCGCCACCTTCACGGTGCGCGACGACCGCGGCGCCCTGGTCATGGGCCCGGAAACGGCCCAGGTCGCCAAGCAGATGGAAAACGACCCGCGCAACGTGGTGGGCAAGGCGGAGGAGGTCCGCATCCTCCGCGACGAGATGCGCGGGGAACTGGCGCAGCAGATCATCCGCCGGATCGCCTTCTTCGCCGCCAGCAGCAGCTGATGCGCATCACCCCGGAGCAGCTCCCGGCCCATCTCGCGCAGTCGGTGCTGCCCGTCTACCTCGTCAGCGGCGACGAACCGCTCCTGGTGCAGGAGTGCGCCGACCAGCTGCGCGCCGCCGCCCGCGCCGGCGGCTGCAGCGAGCGGCAGGTGCTCGATGCCGACGGCCGCGATTTCGACTGGCAGGCCCTGCGCGACTGCGCGGCTAACCTGTCGCTGTTCGCGGAGCACAAGCTGGTGGAGCTGCGGCTGCCGGGCGGCAAACCCGGCACCGAGGGCAGCAAGGCACTCTGCGAGTACCTCGAGCTGGCCGACCCCGGCGACCGCCTGCTGATCGTGGCCGGCAAGCTCGACAAGAGCGCCGCGAACAGCAAGTGGTACAAGGCCATCGACCGCGCCGGCGGCACGGTACAGGTGTGGCCCGTGCGCCCGCGAGAGCTGCCGGGCTGGCTCGAGCGGCGCATCCGCGGCGCCGGCATGCGCATCGACCGGGACGCCCTGGCCCTGCTCGCCGAGCGCGTCGAAGGCAACCTCCTCGCGGCGCTGCAGGAAATCGAGAAGCTCAAGCTCCTGGGCACGGACCACGTCACCCTGGACTCGGTCACCGACAGCGTCCTCGACAACGCCCGCTACAACCTCTTCGCGACCATCGACGCCGCCCTGGCCGGCGACACGGCCCACGCCCTGCGCATGCTGCAGGGGTTGCGCGGCGAGGGTATCGAACCGGCGGTGGCCTGCTGGGCCAGCAGCCGCGAGGTGCGCCTGCTCGATGACCTCGCCCGCGATGTCGCCGGCGGCCAGCGGCCGCAGCAGGCCCTGGCCGCGCGGCGGGTCTGGAAATCGCGCCTGGGTGTACTGCAGGCGGCGCTCGGCCGCCACGACCCGGCCAGCACCGCCGCGGCCCTGTCGCTGGCGCTGGCCGCGGATGCCGCCGCCAAGGGCTACGGCCCCGGCGACCCCTGGCTCGCCCTGGAGCAGCTGCTGCTGCACATCGCCGGCCCCTAACTACCTGTCGCCTTTTCGGGCAGGTTATTCCCGGCCAGCTTGCGCTCCCCCGCAGCGACGACTACTGTACAGACATACAGTATTTGTACGCGTCAGTTTTTACACAGGGAGAGCCCACCATGAACGATGCACTGCGGGAAGTCGTCAGCCGTCGTGACACCTGGCTCGGCCGCGACGGCCAGCCGCTCTTCGGCGGCGCGCCGGCGAACAGCGACCACCACGGCCGGGATACGCTGGCCACGGGCTACGCCGCCCTCGACGGCGCCCTGGTCCACAACGGCTGGCCCCTGGGCAACACCGTCGAACTGCTCAGCGACGCCAACGGCCTCGGCGCCATGGGCCTGTTCCTGCCGGCCATGGAGCGGCTGAGCAGCCGCGGCCGCTGGCAGGTCTTCATCGCCCCGCCCTGTACGCCCTACGCGCCGCTGCTCGCCGCCCGCGGCATCGACACGCAGCAGGTACTGCTGGTGCACCCGCGCAGCCGCGAAGACTTGCTCTGGAGCACCGAGCAGGCCCTGCGCAGCCCCACCTGCAGCGCGGTCTTCAGCTGGCTCGGCGCCGGTGACTACCGCTACGCGGAGCTGCGCAAGCTGCAGCTGGCGGCCACCGCCGGCGACAGCCTCGCGGTCCTGTTCCGGGCCACCACGGCAGCCCAGCAGCACGCGCCGGCGCCCCTGCGCCTGCAGCTCCCGGCCTATCGCCAGGTGCATCTCCTCAAGCAGCGCGGCGGCCGCCAGGGCATCGATGTCTCCCTGCCGGCCAGCGACGATGTGCCCGGCCAGCCGCAGCTGTGGGAACTGCCGGCCTTCACGCCGGCGGCGGCAAACCCCGCCGCCGCACCCGTGGCATAGCGTCGCACCCATAGTGATAGCAGGGCACCCTGGGGTATAAACTGGCTGCATTCACCTGCAGCCAGGGAGGCACCCCACGCAAGAACTACCCCACCACTACACCGTTTCCGCCAGCGCCGGCGCCGATGACAACGTGCTGGTCCGGGCCCCGGACCTCCCGGAAATCGTCACCGCCGCCCCAGCCGAGTTCGGCGGCCCGGGCGACCGCTGGTCCCCCGAGTCCCTGCTCATGGCCGCCGTCGCCGACTGCTTCATCCTGAGTTTCCGCGCCATCGCCCGGGCCTCGAAGCTCGAGTGGACCGACATCGAGTGCACCGCCACCGGCACCCTCGACCGCGTCGAGCGCGTCACCCGCTTCACCGAGGTCCAGGTCAGCGCTACCCTGCGCATCCCCGCCGACACGGACCCGGAAAAAGCCGACCGCCTGCTCCACAAGGCCGAACAGGCCTGCCTTATCACCAACTCCATGACCGCCAGTACCGCCCTCACCACCGAGGTCGTAAGCGAGTAAGCCCCTGTCCGCCCGCTCCCCGGTCTGTGCGGGAGCGGGTGGTCCCGATCGTCCGGCAAGGCCGGCCCCGGGCAACGGGGGCCGGGCAGGCACTTTGTCCCCCGCAGGAAGTCCGTTAGACTCCGCCCCCCTTCGCAAGACGGAGCGCCCCATGGACCAATGGCTTTCAGACTACGGCGTAACGCTCGGCGTCGGCGGCCTGATGCTGTTCATGGTGTTCATCGTTTGGGACCTGGCACGGCGCAGCGACGCCGGTCGCTTCGGGACCTTCGTTCTGTTCCTGGCTCTCGCCATGGGCATCGTCGGCTTCCTGATCAAGGGCGCAATTACCTACCTGATGGAGCACGGCGGGATCTAGCCCGGGACCGGGCCGCGACGAGCGACGGGTGCACGGCCGCTGGCCGCCCACCCGCGGACGGCTGTCAGCCCGCCTGCGCCGCCGACACCAGGCGCTCGACCTTCCGCTCCAGGATCGACAGCGGCACCGGGCCGTCCTTCAGAACCTCGTCGTGGAAGGCGCGGATGTCGAAGTCCTCGCCCAGGGCGCGGCGCGCCTCCTCGCGCAGCTCCATGATCTTCAGCTTGCCGATCATGTAGGCCGTGGCCTGGCCGGGCATGGCGATATAGCGCTCGATGGCCTTGACCACGTCGCCCTTCGGGTTCGGCGTGTTCTCGAGGAGGTACTCGATGGCCTCCTCGCGGCTCCAGCGCTTGCTGTGGATGCCGGTGTCGACCACCAGGCGGCAGGCGCGCCAGAGCTCCATGGCCAGGCGGCCGAAGTCCGAGTACGGATCCTCGTAGAAGCCCATGTCCTTCGCCAGTTCCTCGGAGTAAAGGCCCCAGCCCTCGGTATAGGCGGTAAAACTCGCGTACTTCTGGAACTCGGGGATGTCCTCCAGCGCCACGGTGATGGCGCGCTGCATGTGGTGCCCGGGAATGCCTTCGTGGAAGGCCAGGGCCTGCAGCTGGTAGGTGGGCATGTTCGCCATGTCGTAGAGGTTGGCGTAGTAGATGCCGGGGCGGGAGCCGTCCTTCGGCGGCGCCTGGTAGAAGGCCTTGCCCGCGGACTGCTCGCGGAAGGGCTCGACCCGCTTGACCACGATCTCCGCCTCCGGCAGCAGGCCGAAGTACGCGGGCAGACGCTCGCGCATGGCGTCGATGCTGCGCCGGGCCTCGGCCAGGTAATCGGCGCGCCCAGCCTCGGTGTTCGGGTAGTAGAACTGCTCGTCCGTGCGCATGAACGCGAAGAAGTCCTGCAGGCTGCCCTCGAAACCGACGGTCTCCATGATGGCGCGCATCTCGCCGTGGATCCGCGCGACCTCGGCCAGGCCGATCTCGTGGATCTCGTCGGCGCCAAGCCCGGTCGTCGTGTACCAGTTGAGCCGCGTGGCGTAGTAGTCCTCGGCCCGCGGGAAGCGCCAGATGCCGTCGGCCTCCGCCGCGCTTTCAGCCTGCGCTTCCACGGCGGCAATGAGCCGCTCGTAGGCGGGTTCGACGACCTCGACCAGCGCCGTGCGCGCCTCTGCGAGGAGCCGCTCGCGGGTTTCCCCGTCGAGGGCCAGCCCGGCGACCTTGTCCTGGAAGTCCGCCCACAGCGTGGAGTCCTCGCCGCTGTCATCGTAGGGCACACCGGTGATCACGTTGCGCGCGGACTGCACGATCTGCGGGTACTGCCAGTCGGCGAGGGTGAGTCCCTTCTCCGTGCGGATCTCGAGCTGGGCGATCACCTGGTCGAAGTAGTCGCCGACGCGCTCCAGGCGGCCGATGTAATCCTCGGCGTCCGCCTGGCTTTTCACCCGGTGGATGTTGATGAGCACGCTCGGCACCTGCGTATGCGGCCCCCGGAACTGGGTGATGACGAAATCGTGGTGGCGGAACGCGTCCCGGGCCAGCAGGCGCTCGAGGTTGAGCTTGTAGAGGTCCCAGGACAGCCGCTCGTCCGCCGGCAGGGCGTCGCGGTCGAAGGTCTGCAGCCGGGCGAGGCGGCGCTCGTTGATGGCGCGGGTCTCGTCCTGGAAGGCCTCGGAGACGCTGTTCCACTGGTCATTCCAGGTCTTGATGCCGCGGTAGGTGGCGGTCAGCGGATAGCGCGCCATGTCTTCGGCATAGGCCTCGTCGAGAAAGGCGCGAAAGTCGGAAACAACGGCCTCACCGCCGTCGTCCGGGGTACTGGAAGCCGCCGGGCCACCGTCCTGGCCACAGGCCAGGAGGCCGGCGGCGAGGAGAATGGCCAGGGGCAAGCGAAGGGCTCGAAACACGGGATGCTCCTTGTTGGCTGTGCGTGGAAAACCGGCTGTGCGTGGCGAACCGGCTGTGCGTTAAAGACCGGCTGTAACTAAAAAGCGATAGGCGGACTGCGCCGCCAAGGGCGCGCATGATGACCCAGCGGGGGCCGGATTGCCAACGCCCCCCCCCCGGGCGCATACCGCGCTGGACAGGCGAGGGGCACACAAAGATACTGTATGTATGTACAGTATTTATCGTAAGCTGGCCGAATTTTCCCCTCGCCCGCCGCGCAGCGGGGCGCAGCCATGACCCTGTGGCTGTGCCTGCGTTTTCCGCGGCTGGCGCTGGAGTGCCAGGACGGCAGCGGGGAGCGCCCGCTCGCGCTCGTCGAGCGGCAGCGGCTGCTGCAGGTCAACGATGCCGCCGCCGCCCTGGGGCTGGCGCCGGGCCAGGGTGTCGCCACGGCCCGGGCCCTCGCCGGCGACGAGCTGCAGCTGCTGGCCCGGGATCCGGTCCGGGAGGCCGACAGCCTGGAAGAGCTGTGCTGCTGGGCCTACGGCATCACCCCGAGCCTGCACCGCTGGCGCGAGGACTGCCTGCTGCTGGAGATCGGCGGCTGCCTGCGCCTGTTCGGGGGCCTCGCCGCGCTCCTCGCCAGCGTCGACCGGGGCCTCGCGCAGCGCGCCCTCAGCTGCCGCCGCGGCCTCGCAGCGACAGCGAAGGCGGCCTGGCTGCTGAGCTTCGCCGGGGAGCCGGCGGCCAGCGCCATCGAGCGTCCTCTCGAGGAGCGCCTGGCGCCGCTGCCCCTCGCCCGCCTGGCGGTCCTGCTGCCGGCGCTCGGCTCCCTGGAGGAGGCCGGCCTTGCCCGCCTCGGCGATGTCCTCGCCCTGCCGGAGCGGGCCCTCGGGCGGCGCTGCGGCCGCGAGGCCGTGACCCTGCTGCAGCAGGTGACCGGCCGCGCCCATGACCGCCAGCCCGATTTCCGGCCACCGCTGCGTTTTCGCGCCCGGCACCGCTTCGGCTACGAGGTGACCGGCAGCGAGGAACTGCAGCCGGCGATCCGCCACCTGCTGGACGCCCTGGTCGCCTTCCTGCGCAATACGCAGCAGCAGACCGGCACCCTGCACTGGCATTTCATCGACGCCCGCGGGCAGCGCCAGGCGCTCACGGTACGCGCCAGTGCGGAAACCGGCGACGCAGCGACCTGGGCCGGGCTCACCCGCACGCGCCTGGAACGCTACCCGCTGGCCGGCGGCGCGGAGACCCTGGTGCTCAGCTGCGACGAGCTGGCGCCGGCCACCCCCGGCGGCGGCGACCTCTTCGCCGAGGCCGGGGCGGAACCGCTGGCCAGCCTCCGCGACCGGCTGCGCAACCGCCTCGGGCAGCAGGCCATCCGCCACCTCGCCTGTCGCAGCGAGCACCTGCCGGAACTGGCCGCGGCAACGAGCGCCGAGCCCGCAGCGACCGGCGAGGCAGCCTGCGGCACCCTGCGCCCCTTCTGGCTAATGCCGGAGCCCGTGCCGCTGCGCGCCGGCGACGACGGCAGCCTCCACGGCCACGGCCGCCTGGTGCTGCTGCACGGGCCGGAGCGCATCGAGGACAACTGGTGGGAAGCCCCGGTGAGCCGCGATTACTTCGTCGCCGAGGGCGGAGACGGCGGCCGCTACTGGGTCTTCCGGGACCGGCGCCGGGACCGCTGGTACCTGCAGGGCGTTTTCAGCTGAAACGGATCAACCGGAACTTTTCCTTTTGATACAACAACCTGGAAGCATAGGGCATTTGCCGTAAATGCCTATCGCCGTCATCTGCGGGATGCCGCCGGTGAGGGAAAGACCTACCATGGCGCAGCCTGAAGTCCGGGAGGGGAACATGACACGACAGCGGCTCCACTGGCCGCCACGGCTCTGCCTGTGGCTGGCCCTGCTCACGGCCGGCCCGACGGCCGGCGCCGCCACCCTGGAGGACGCCCTCGCCGGTGCCCTCGAGCGCGCCGGCCCGCTCGACGACACGGCGCTTCCGGCGGCCAGCAGCTGGCTCTCCGGCGTGCCGACTCTCTCCGCCAGCTATATCGACAGCCAGGAGCCGCTGGGCACCGACGAGGCGGAGGTGAGCCTGAACCTGCCGATCAAGTCCGCCGCGCGCCGGCGCCTCGACGGCGAGCTGGAAGCACAGGCAAATGACTATGCCGAGGCCGCGGCCGCCTACCGGCGCTGGCTCTACGCCGGCCAGGTGCGCGAGGCGGCCTGGGCCCACCGCCTGGCTGCCCTCGACCTCGCCGCGGCCCGCGAGCGCCGCAGCCTGCTCGCCGAGCTGAACGGCCGCCTGGCACGCCTCGCCGACAGCGGCGCCATTCCCCGCTACACGGCGCTCATCACCGCGCGCTCACTGGTCGATGCCGAACTCGCCGTCGACGAGGCGGAGCGGGCGCTGTCCCGCGAAGAAACGCTCTTCCAGGCTCTCACCGGCCTGTCGAGCCTGCCCGGGGACCTCGCCGAGGCCGGCCCGCTGCCCGCGGCGCCGGACTGGCAGCGCCACCCGGCCCTGCGCCGCCTCGAGGCGGCCCGCGCGCAGGAGACGACCCAGCTCTCCCTGTCCGCCCCGGCCACGGCGAGCTGGAACCTCTCACTGATCGCCCGCGAGTTCGAAGGGCCGCAGCTCACGGAGGACCAGTACGGCCTCGCCGTGGAAATGCCCCTGAACTTCCTCGGCACCCAGAGCAGCAGCAACCGCAGCCAGCAGGGGGCCGCCCGGCGGGATTACCTCATCGCCCGCGACCAGCTCTGGCTGTCGCTGCGCCGGGAGTGGGACACCCTCCGTGCCGAGGCAAGGCACCTGGACCGGCGCCGGGAACTGCTCGGCGAGGCCGCCGTGCTGGCGGACCGGATCGAGGCCCAGGTCACCGCCCTGGAGGCGAGCAATGAAATCGAGGCGGAGCTGCGCCTGCAGCGCCTGCTGGACGTACTGGACACCCGCGCCGCCCTGGCGCGAACCGACGCCCTGATCGGGCGCAACGCGGCGCGCCTGCGCCAGGCTGCCGGGAGGACCCCCTGATGCGCATCACCCTGCTCCTGCTTCTCTTTCTCGCCGGCTTCGCCCGCGCGCAGGACCTGCCCCTGGCCGCCCTCGGCGATCTCACCCTGCGCTTTGCCCAGGCAACGGCGATCGACCGGGTCCCGGGCGCGCCGTTGCGCGGCGTTGTCCGCGCCCGCGGCGGCGAGGACTACCGGGTGCTGCTGCCCCGGACCGCCCACCGGGCGACCTTCGTGGCCGTGCCCGGCCAGCACGTCGCCGCCGGCGAGCCGGTGGTGCGCCTCGAGGGGCCGGAGATCCACCACTGGGAACTGGAGTTCGAGGCCGTCAGCGAGCGCTACGCGCTCGCCGAGGCCCGCTACAAGCGCAACCGCCCCCTCTACGAGGACGGCGCCCTTCCAGCGGAACGCTGGGCGGCGATCCAGGACAGTTTCCTCGAGCTCAGCCTCGAGTACGAGCACATGCGTCATTTCGGCGAGCTGCTGCTGCCCGACGAGGACGAGGACTCGCTCCTCGTCGGTGCGCCCATCGACGGCATGCTGCACTTCAACTCGCGCGATCCCGAGCGCCTGGAACGCGGCGTGCTGTTTTCCGTCATTCCCGACGCGGCCCTGCGCGTGCAGGCGGAGGTTCCGGTGGACCGGGCGGAGGCTCTCCGCGGCCTCGCCATCGGCAGCTGCGAACTGGCGGTCGCGGGCGTCGACCAGGCCGCCGACGGTTTCTTCGTCGCGGCCTGGAGCGAGCCGCTGACCGGCGACTGCCGCTGGACCCCCGGCACCGTGCTGAGCGTGTCCCCGAGCTACGCCGCGGAAGCCCTCGAGCTTCCCCGCTCCGCGCTGTTCCAGTGGCAGCGCGAGCCCCACGTGTTCGTGCGCGATGGCGACCGGCTGCACGCCCGTCCGGTAACCGTGCTCGCCGACACGGCGGTAGGCTACGCGGTGGCACGCGACCCGGGGCTGGCCGGCAGCGAGCTGCTGGCGGCCTCCGTCAGCGCCGCGCAGGGCATACTCCTCGGCCTCGGGAGTGAATGATGCTGCCCGCGATCGTCCGCTTTTCCCTGACCCAGCGCCTGTTCGTCGCGGTGCTCGCCCTGGCCGTGACCGGCCTGGGCCTGCGCGCCTGGCTGCAGCTGCCCATCGACGCCTTCCCCGATATCGCCCCGACCCAGGTCAAGATCATCCTCAAGGCCCCCGGCATGACCGCTGAGGAGATCGAGCGGCGGGTGACCTACCCGATCGAGACAGAGCTGCTCGGCATCCCGAAGCAGGCCATGCTGCGCTCGACCACCAAGTACGCGATCACCGCCATTACCCTCGATTTCGTCGAGGGCACGGATATCTACTGGGCCCGGCAACAGGTTAACGAACGCCTGGCCAACGTCCGCGACCGGCTGCCCGCCACCGTGCAGGGCGGCGTCGCGCCCATGAGCACACCGCTCTCCGAGATGTTCATGTTCACGCTGGAGAACCCGGAACTCGACCTCATGGAGAAGCGCCAGCTCCTCGACTGGGAGGTGCGGCCGGTGCTGCGCACGGTACCCGGCGTGGCCGACGTGAACATCCTCGGCGGCTACGCCCGCAGCTACCAGGTCACTCCGGACAGCAACCGCCTGGCACAGCTGGGCCTAGGCCTCGAGGACCTCCGTCGCGCCATCACCAACAACAACCGCAATGTCGGCGCAGGGCGCATCGTGCAGGGCAACGACGTCCTCGTGGTGCGTACCGAGGGCCGCCTGCTGGGCGCTGCCGATCTCGCAGCGATCCCCGTGGCCGCCCCCTCCGGCGCGCTCTACCGCCTCGAGGACCTCGCCCGCATCGAGATCGGCCACCTCGCCCGCTACGGCGCGGTCACCCGCGACGGCGAGGAAACCGCCGAAGCCCTCGTCATCGCTCTCAAGGACTCGAACACCGGCGCGGTGGTGGCGGGCGTCAAGGAAAAGCTCGCGGAGCTGGAGCGCAGCCTGCCCCCGGGCACGGAACTGAATGTCTTCTACGACCGCGCGCGACTCATCGACACGGCCATCGGCACGATCACCAGCGCCCTGGTACAGGCCGTGCTGCTGGTCATCGGCCTGCTGGCGCTGTTCCTGGGCAACCTGCGCGCGGCGCTGGTGGTGTCCCTCTCGCTGCCGCTCGCGGCGCTGGTGACGTTCCTGCTCATGGACCTCACCGGCCTCTCGGCCAACCTCATGAGCCTGGGCGGCCTGGTCATCGCCATCGGCATGATCGTCGACTCTTCGGTGGTGGTGGTGGAAAACGCCGTGACACGCCTCGCCGAAGGCGCGCCCCTGCCGCGGCTGCACGTGATCTACCGGGCCAGCAAGGAAGTGGCCACGCCGGTGGTTTCGGGGACGGTGATCGTTCTCATCGTGTTCTCGCCCCTGCTCACGCTGACGGGCCTCGAGGGCAAGCTGTTCACACCGGTGGCACTGACCATCGTCTTCGCCATGCTCGCGGCGCTGCTGATTTCCCTGACCCTGGTGCCGATCCTCGCCTCCCTGTTGCTCAGTGCCGATTCGGCGGCGGTACCCCGCTTCGTGCAGCAGCTGCAGGCGGTGTACACGGCAACCCTGCGCGGGGTTCTCGCGCGCCCCTGGCCGCTGGCGGCGACCCTCGCCGTACTGTTGGCGATCAGCGTCGTCCTCGCCGGCATCGTCGGCAAGACCTTCATGCCGGTCATGGACGAGGGAGACATCATCGTTCAGCTGGAGAAGTCCCCTACCATCTCCCTCGACGCCTCCGTGGCACTGGACCGGCAGATCGAGAAAGCCCTGCTGGCCAACGTGCCGGACATCCGCCAGGTGGTTGCGCGCACCGGCTCCGATGAACTGGGCCTGGACCCCATGGGCCTCAACGAGACCGACGTGTTCATGGAGCTGGCGCCGCGGAGCGAATGGTCCGCACCGAGCAAGCAGGCCATCGAGGACGAGATTCGCGCCGTGCTCGAGCGCTTCCCCGGCATCAACATCACCTTCACCCAGCCGATCCAGATGCGGGTCTCGGAAATGCTCACCGGTTCCAGCGGTGACGTCGCCATCAAGATCTTCGGCGACGAGCTCGCCACCCTCGCCGACCTCGTCGAGCGCAGCGCGGCGGTGGCGCGGGAGGTCGAGGGCGCCGTGGACGTCAAGGCGGCCGTCACCGAGGGCGGCAAGTTCCTGGCGGTACGCGTGCGCGGCGAAGTGGCCGCCCGCCACGGACTGGATACGGAAGCCCTGGCCGACCGGCTGCTGGCGCAGCTGGAGGGGCTGCGGGTCTCCGAGATCATCGAGGGCCGGCGGCGCACGCCGGTGCTTTTCGCCGCGCCCACGGGCGCCCTCGAACGGCCGGCAAGCCCCACGGCGCTGGCCCAGCAGCCGATTGTACTTCCGGACGGCAGCGTGGCGCCGCTGTCAGCGGTGGCCAGCGTCAGCTATGAAGAGGGGCCGCTGCGCATCGGGCGCGAACAGGGTCGGCGCTTCGGGTCCATCACCCTGAATGTGTCGGGACGGGACGTGGTCGGCTTCGTCGATGACCTGCGCGCGCAGCTCGCAGAGCGGGCGCCACTGCCCCCTGGCTACAGCGTCGCCTTCGGCGGCGAGTTCGAGAACCAGCAGCGGGCCATGCACAATCTGCTGCTGGTGATTCCCGTCGCGCTGGCGCTGATCCTCATCATCCTGTTCACCACTTTCCGGTCCATGGTCCGTGCCGGCCTCATCCTGGGCAACGTTCCCTTCGCGCTCATGGGCGGCATCATGGCCCTGTTCCTGAGCGGCGAGTACCTGTCGGTGCCGGCCTCCGTCGGGCTCATCGCCCTGCTCGGGGTGGCTGTATTGAACGGCGTGGTCATGCTGAGCTACTTCGAACAGTTGAGAAGCGCTGCCCTCGGGCTCGAGGAACGGATTATCCAGGGTGCCCGCCAGCGCCTGCGGCCGATCCTCATGACCGCGACCACGGCCATGTTCGGGCTGGTGCCGCTGGTCTTCGCCACGGGGCCGGGCGCAGAGATCCAGCGCCCCCTGGCCATCGTGGTCATCGGCGGCCTGCTCACCTCCACCCTGACCACGCTTTACCTGCTGCCGGTCTTCTACCAGCTCGCCGAGGGCAAACGCCATGACTGATACCCGCCTCCTTGTCCTCATGGTGCCGAAGGAGCGCCGGGATGATTTCGTCGATGCACTGATCGGGCAGGAGGCGCTGTCGGGGTTCACGCTGCTCCCCGCCCTGGGCTACAGCCGGGAGCACAGCCACTTCAGCATCCCGGAGCAGGTGGCCGGCTACCGGGAGTTCGACCGCTTCGAGGTGCTGGTCGAGGCGGGCGCCCTGGCGGGCCTGCTGCAGCAGCTGTCGGCGACCTCGGGCAGCGAGCGCCTGCGCTACTGGGTCTCCCCGGTCAAGGCGGAGGGTCACCTCCCCCTGCCCCCCGGCTGATCGCCTCGCGGCCGGGCACGCCGAATTATGAATCTTTTATGACAAAGAGGTTACAAATTTGCCTTTTACCGGGCCGCAGGGTAGTGTTTTAGCCAGTGCCTAGCATGGCATCGTGACAGTAATGTTACAGGGACGTGAACATCGCCGTGAGGCGAAGGAGTCTGACCATGAAAACGAAAACACTGAGCATCCTCGGTACCCTGGCCCTGCCCCTCTTGCTCGGGAGCATTGCAGGTAGCGCCCACGCCGAAATCACCCAGGATTGCATCCTCGAAGGCAACGTCGACAAGCGCAAGGCCGCCCAGCTCGGCCAGGATGTCTACGTGAAGTTCCGCAGCGCCGAAGCCGGCGAGGCAGCGCCCTGTGACATGAGTCGCAGCAATCGCAGCCGCCGCGTGCAGTTCAAGGCGCCGAGTACCGATGACATCACCGATGCGCCCCACGGGGCCGCCGTGAAGTACCGCTACATCGAGCGCGACAACCAGCGCGGTCAGTGGCAGCTGATCGAGCGCTCGGACGGCGCCATCTGACGGGCCCACCGCCCGGTCCTCCAGCAAGCCAGGAGTGCCGGGCGGTATCCACCCTGTACCTCAGGGCGTCTCGTTCCTCGACTGGTCGACCCAGACCAGCTCTTCCGTTGCAAAACCCAGCGCCTCTGCCCGGGCCACGAAGCGTGCCTTGAGCGCCTCGTCCACCGTGGGTGTGCGCGCGAGCAGCCAGAGATAGGAGCGGTTGAAGCCGGACACGAAGGCATAGCGGTAGGCGGATTTATCCAGCTCGAACACCACGTACGAGCCGAAGAACGGGCCGAAGAACGACACCTTGAGATGCCCCGTGCCCGGCCCCTGGACGAAGCGGGCGACGCCTTCGGCCTCGTCCCACTCGCCGGCCTCCACATCGTAGCCCCGGTTGAGCACGCGCACCGAGCCATCGTCATTGAGGCTGTAGTTGGCGTTCACGCCGTCGAGCCCGCGCTCGAAGCTATGGTCCAGCCGAGCGATCTCGTACCAGCGGCCGAGGTAGCGCTCCACCTCGAAGCCCTCGACCGGCTCCACCCCGTCGGGCATGCCGGTACAGCCGGCCAGTGCGGCAAGGACAGCGACAAGCAGGGCGGCGAACAGGCGGTGCAGCATGAGCATCTCCCGGAAGGATCGAGCGGCCAGTATAGCGGCCCCGCCCGCACCCGCCGTTGATATTGCTCAAGGACGCGCAGCGCCCTCGTGGTGGAGCTGACCTCGCGTTACCGCGCGGCGGGTGAAGACCGGACCGACAATCTCGAAGATCACGGTAGAGCTGATCACCAGGGTCAGCAGGAGGGTCCGGTACTCCGGCAGGTGGTTCGCCGCGACCAGCGCCATGCCGATGGCGACGCCCGCCTGTGGCAGCAGGGCGTAGCCGAGCTGTCGACCCGAGACGCCGTCGATGCCCGCCGCAAACCCGCCGAGGCGCGCGCCGGCCACCTTACCCAGGGAGCGCAACCCGAGATAGCAGGCGCCGATGACGCCGATCTGCGCCAGCGCGCCGACATCGAGGCTCGCCCCCGCGAGCACGAAGAAAAGCAACAGGAAAGGGTCCTCGATGTCCTCGATCGCGTGGAACGGGTACTCGTGGTGCCGGGCGAGATTGGCGATCACCGCACCGAGCGTCATGGCCGAGATCAGGAAGGACACCTCCAGCCAGAGCGCCAGGCCGCCGCAGAGAAACACGAGGCCCACCGCCTCGGAGAGGACCGGCTGACCGGGGCGCACCCGGCCGGTGAGGTAGGCCGCCGGCACGCCGAGGGCGCCGCCGAGGAACAGCGCGCCGAAGACCTCGCGCAGTGCCGCGAGCACGAAGCCCGTTTCGCCGGCGGCGCCCACCGCCGCCGTTGCCAGCGCCATGCCGGCGCTGAACAGCACCAGCGCCCAGACATCGTCCAGGGCGACGATGGCCAGGAGCGCCCGGCTGAACCGGCTGTCACTGCCGGTCTCCTGAACCACGTCGAAGACCGCGGCGGCGTCCGTTGCCGAGGCGATACAGCCGACCACCAGCGCCAGCGGCAGCGGCAGGCCCAGCGCCCAGAGCCCGGCACCGACCACCACCGCCGTGACCAGCGCCGCCACCAAGGAGACGGAGAGCACCTCCGCGCTCGCGCTGCGCAGCTGCGCCGGGGTGAGCTGGCCGCCCAGCAGGAAGCCGACCATGACCAGGGCCATGTCCGCCACCACGGGAAAGAGGCCGCTGACTTCGGCCGGAACCAGGTCGAGCCCCGCCTCGCCGATGAGTACACCGAAGAGCAGCAGCAGCGTGACCCGGGGCAGGAACGTCCGCCGGCCGATGGTCGAGGTTACCAGCCCGAGGAGGAAGACGCCGCCGAGGGTCAGCAGGAGCTGGTAGGACGTCTCCAGGCCTTCCATCAGTCGCCCGTGCCCCGCCGTCCCGCCATCGTGATCCCCCTGCCGCTCCGCGCGAGTATAGCGCCCCGGGACGCCGCGCCACTGGATTTTCCCGCGGCCATGACGGATTGTTACGCCATGGGCGGGAAACACGAAGAGATCGAGTTCAAGGCCGGCGTCGATGCCGCCACCCTGGCGCGGCTGCGCAGGCACCGTGCCCTGCGCCCGGCCACCGTCGGCCACGCCAGCACCCGCAAGCTGCTCTCGATCTACTACGATGCCGGTGACCTGCGGCTCATGCGGGCGGGCCTGTTCCTGCGCATGCGCCGCAGCGGCGGCCGCTGGGAGCAGACCGTCAAGGCCGCGCGGCTCGCCCTGCCCGGGCTACAGCGGGTGACGGAGGTGACAGACCCGGCCGACAGCCCGAACCCGTCGCTGGCGCGCGTCTCGCATGCCGCCCTGCGCCGCGCGCTGGAGGACGCGCTCGCCGGCGCGGCACTGCAGCCCGTCTGCCGCTCCGATATCCACCGCACCACGCGGCTGCTGGAAACGCCGGCAGGCCGCGTCGAGCTCGCCTTCGACCGTGGCGCGGTCACCGCCGGCGACGTGGCCGACGCGTTCTGCGAGGTGGAGATCGAGTGTATCGAGGGCGGCGCGGAACCGGCCTGGCGCTGGGCACAGACACTCCTCGGCCGGGAAGCCGCCCGCCTCGTGCAGCCGAGCAAGGCCGCGCGCGGCTTTACGCTTGCCGCCGGCGGCGAACCGCTGCGCGCGGCCGCCGACCGCAGCAACCCCTCCGCGCTCGGCCCCCAGCGCGATACCGAAGCCGCCGTGGAAGCGATGTTCGCGCAGCTGGCGCGCAGCATCGCCGAGAACCTCTTTATCGTGTTCACCCGCGAGGATCCCGAGGGCCCGCACCAGCTGCGCGTCGCCCTGCGCCGCCTGCGCGCCCTGCTCCGGGCGACGGACGGCCTGCTGCGCAAGGGCGCCGGCGAGGGCCTGGCACGCCGCGCCAGGGATCTCGGCCGGCTCCTCGCGCCCCTGCGCGATGCCGACGTCCTCACGGCGCTGCTGCTCGAGGCCGGGCACGACGACGAGCTCGACGCGGCGCTGGTCGCGCGCCAGCACGCCGTGCGCGCCACGGTCCGCGACGCGCTGCGGGAAGCCGGCGCCACCGGCTTCGCGATAACGCTCCTCCGCCTGGTGGACGAGGGCCGCTGGGTGCCGCGCGGCAAGGGTCGCCGCAGGCGGCTGCGCCGGCCGCTGGCAGAAGCGCTCGGCCCTGCGCTGGATGCACAGTGGGCAAAGGTGCGGCGTCACGGCAAGAGCTTCGGCAAGCTCGACGCGGCCGCCCGCCACCGCCTGCGCAAGGACCTGAAGGTTCTGCGCTACATGCTGGAGCTGGCAGCGCTCGACCCCGAAACACCTCCCCCCGAGGGGCTCCTCAAGACGCTGGCACGCCTGCAGGACGCGCTGGGGGTGTTGAACGATGCCGACAACCTCGCCGGCCGGCAGCTCACCCTCGACGACCCGGCGCTCGCCCGCGCCCTGGCCCGGCGGCAGTCCCGGCTGCCCGTGCTCAAGAAAGCGGCCAGGCGCAAGCAACTGGCGAAGGCGCGCCGCGCCTGGGACAGGCTGCACGAGCGCTGGTACCGCTAGCGCGCTGGGTAAATGTAGCGAAAGGTGAGGTTCACCCGCGGCCCGCAGGGCCGCGCCTGCCGCGGTAGCTCGTGCTTCCAGTTCGCCTGCGTGTTCCCCGCCATCACCAGGACACTGCCCGGCGGCAGTGGTAGCTTCAGCGGCCTGATCGCCTTGTCGTGGCGGTGCTTGAGGCGAAAGGGGCGCGGTTCACCGAGGCTGAGGGACGCGATCACCGGGCTGTCACCGAGCTCCGGTTCGTCGTCTGCGTGCAGACCCATCGCATCCTGCTGGTCCCGGTAGTAATTGAGCAGCACGCTGTTGAAGGGGGCGCCGGCAATACGCTCCATGCGTCGGCGGAGGTCGTCGAGCCGCGCCGTCCAGGGCAGCGGCTCGAGGGTCGTTCCCGAATAGCGGTAGCTGGCCCCGGGATCCCCGTACCAGGCGAACAGCCGCGGCTGCCGGTAGCGTTTGCCGAAAAGCACCACATCACCGCTCCGCCAGGGCGTGTCCCGCAGCAGCTCCTCGAGCAGGGCGTCGCTGGCGACGCCGAGCGCCGCGGCGCGGTGCAGCACCAGCGAGGCCCCGGGGGCGTTGATCACCTCCGATGAGGTTTCCGGGAAAAGATCCATGGCACAATTATGAAGGGGACGAGAGCCCCGGCCCAGGCGGGCCGTCGCCCGCCGTCCGACCGCTGCCCGGGAGCCTGCCTTGACGAACGCGCCGACCCCGCCGGGGGACCGCATCCTTCTCCTCGACGTACTGCGAGGTTTTGCGGTCCTCGGCATCCTGCTGATGAACATTATCGGCTTCGGGCTGCCCTCGCCGTCCTATTCCCACCCCGGCTTCGACGTATCCGCCGCGCTGTCCCCGGACCTCGTCGCCTGGGCCACGGTCGAAATCCTCGGCGAGGGCTGCATGCGCGGCCTCTTCTCCCTGCTCTTCGGCGCCAGCCTGCTGCTCTTCACCACCGGCGACGGCGCCAAAGGCGCGGCGATCCACTACCGGCGCATGGCCTGGCTGCTCGTCTTCGGCCTCGTCGATGCCTACCTGCTCCTCTGGTTTGGCGACATTCTCATCTGCTACGCGATCTGCGGCGCTATCCTCTACCCGCTGCGCAACGCCCGGGCGCGCACGCTGATCGTGCTCGCCGCCCTGGTCGCGCTGCTCAGCACGGCTCTCTACAGCGTGCTCCACCTGATGCTGCAGTTCGCCCGCGATGCCCACGAGGCGCTGGCTGGCGGCGCGGACCCGGCCACGCTGCCGCCCGGGTTCGAGAGCGCCGCGGCCGGCTGGCGGGAGTTCAGCGCCCCCTACCTGGTCGGGGCCGAGGCGGTGCAGGAGGAGCTCAGCCAGCGCCGCGGTTCCTACGCCAGCGCCTTCGCCTGGAACCTGCCGCAGGTGAACAGCATCCTCTTCTTCGTGAATCCCGTGTTCCTGCTCTGGGACGCGCTGATGATGATGCTGCTCGGCATGGCGCTGTACCGGCTGGCGATCCTGCGCGGCGGGGGCTCTCCGGGAACCCTTCGCGGGCTCATGCTCGGCGGCTTCGCCCTGGGCCTTGGCGTGAACGGCTGGGAGGTCGCCCGCGCCATTACCGGGGGCCTGGACCTGGTGGGGACGTTCGCGCAGCTGCAGTGGAGCTACCACCTCGGCCGCTTCGGCATGACCCTCGGCTACCTCGGCCTGGTCGCCTGGCTCCTGCGCCACGGCAGGCTCGCCGCGCTCACCCGGCGCCTTGCCGCTGTCGGGCGCATGGCCCTGAGCAACTACCTGCTGCACTCCGTGGTCGCGCTGTTCCTGTTCACCGGCGCGGGGCTGGGCCTCGTGGGGGAACTGGGGCGGGCACAGCTCTATCTCGTGGTCATGGCCCTGTGGGCGCTGCAGCTGTGGCTGAGCCCCTGGTGGCTGGCGCGGCACCGCTTCGGGCCGATGGAATACCTATGGCGCCTGCTTACCTACCTGCGCGTACCAGCGGCGCAGGCGGCGGTGCCGGTGCCGGAACACCGCCCGGTAGACCGGCGCGAGCAGTGACCCGAGCCCGGGCAGGCGGCAGGCGAAGACCACCCGGTCCTCCACCAGCGTCCCGCCCGGCGCCGCGCGCAGCAGCCGCTTGTGCCGCCAGCTGCGCATGACCAGCGAGCTCGAGCGCTCGTAGAACCCCGCCTCCCCCGTGGCCTCCAGGCGAAAATGGTGGAGGTCCAGCGGCAGCACACCGAGCAGCAGGATGACACTCCGAAACAGCGGCCGGCCAACCGGCCAGTCGGGCAGCGGCCGCTCGCCCCAGGGGGCCGGCATCGTCATGCGCAGCCACGGACCCAGCTCGGCGTTCACCGCCGGCGGACGGAGCAGCCGCGCCGACGCATCCGCCAGCGGCAGCGCGAGGGTCGAGGAGAATACGAAGCCGGGCACGGCGTCAGCGGGGCCCGCTCTACTCCGGTTCGAGGGTACGGCCGGTGGCCAGCGCCGTGGCCTCGATCTCTATTTCGAGTTCAGGCAGGGCCAGGGCCTTTACCTCGACGATCGTGTCCGCCGGGTAGGGCGGCGTGAAGTAGCGCTCGCGCAGGGCGACGATGTCGGGGAAGCGGGCCATGTCCGTGAGGTAGATGGTCACCTTGATGACCTGCGCGAGGCTGGAGCCACCGGCCTCGAGGACCTCGGCCAGGTTCGCGAACACCTGCTCCGCCTGCGCGGCGAAGTCGCCGACGCCAACCAGGTTGCCATGCTTGTCGATGGCCGCCTGGCCCGAGGTGATCACCAGGTCGCCGACGCGAAAGGCCTGCGAGATCCGGTAGGGGGCCAGCGGGTCCGGCTCGGTGCTCAGTTGCAGCGCATCCATGATCGATCAGTCTCCTTCCGGCTGAGGTTTCGGGCTACAGTGAAGCGAGGCGAGCGGCGACTAACGCGGGATCCGCGCCCTCGAGTTCGACAATCTTGCGGGAGGACGCAGCGCCGGCGACGATCTGCACCGCGGCCGGGTCCAGCTCGAAAAACGCCGCGAGCAGCGCGGCCACGGCCCGGTTCGCCTTGCCCTTCTCCGGCGGCGCACTCACCCGGACCTTGATCGCATCACCGAGGCGCCCCACGACCTGGTCCCGGGAGCTGCCGGGCACGACCTTCAACGTGAGCTTCATCGGCGCAGCCGCTGCCAGGACGAACGCAGAAGCCAGGACAGGGGCGACACGATAACGCTGAGGGCAACCAGCAGCGCGGGCAGCAACAGCAGCAGCCAAAGACCCTGCAGCGGCTTCAGGTCCAGCGTCAGGTCAATGTTACCCGCGAGACCGCCACCCCAGGCGAGCAGCAGTGACAGCACGAGGCCGAGCGCGAGGCCGGTCCAGAGCGCGGCGCCGCTGCTGCCGGCAAGGTGGTCGCGGAACCCGGTCACCTGGCGGTCAGCCCTCGCTCGGCGTCAGCCGCAGCAGGCGCCCCTGGCTGCTCCGGCGCTCATCCTCCAGCACCCAGAGGGCGCCGTCCGGCCCCTCGACGACGCTGCGGATCCGCGCACCCATGGGATAGCGCGCCACTTCTTCCGCGCTGTCTTCACCCAGTCGGATGCGGACAATGGCCTGGGACGACAGGCCGGCGGCCAGCGCATCCCCGCGCCAGTCTGCGAACAGGTCGCCTCGGTAGATCATGAGGTCGCCGGGGGAGATGACGGGGGTCCACCAGGTCTTCGGCGCCTCGAACTCGGGGCGGGTGTCGTGGTCGGGCATGGGGCGTCCGTCGTAGTGCTCCCCGTTTGAGACGACCGGGTAGCCGTAGTTGGCGCCGCGCTGGATAAGGTTCAGCTCGTCCCCTCCGGCCGGGCCCATCTCGATCTCCCAGAGGCGGCCCTCGTCATCGAGGGCGATGCCCAGCGGGTTGCGGTGCCCGAGGGACCAGATCTCACCGTACACGGCGACGTCATCGACCAGCGGCTCCTCGCTGAGGTAATCGACAAACGGGTTGTCCGCAGGGACGGAGCCATCATCGTGGAGGCGGATCATCTTGCCGAGATTGGCCTGCATGTCCTGCGCCGGCGTGAACTTCTGGCGGTCACCGGAGGAAATCCACAGGTAGCCCTCGTCATCGAACAGCAGCCGGTGACCGTAGTGGCCGTAACCGAGCACCTTCGGATACTGGCGCCAGATTACCTCGACATCGCGCAGCGCCGGGCGCCGGCCGCCCGTATCCAGCACGCCGCGGGCAACGGCGGCGCCGCGGGTGTCGCCGGTGCCGCTCTCGACGTAGCTCAGGTAGACCAGGCCGTTATCCGCGAAATCCGGGTGCAGAGCAACGTCCCCCAGGCCGCCCTGGCCGCCGTAGGCCACGTCGGGCACGCCGTCCACCGGGCCTGCCCTGGCGCCGTCCCGGGACACGACGAAAAGGTTGCCCTTCTTCTCCGTCACGAGCATGCGCCCGTCCGGGAGGAAGGCGAGTGCCCAGGGCTCGTCGAAATCGGCGATCACCTCGCGCTCGAACGGTGTGCCGCCGTCGGCACAGGCAAGGACAGGCAGGAGCGCGAGCGCGCACAGGAGGTAGCGAAACGTGGACATGGTCTGGCTCCTCGGACTGGGTGGCGGGTGATGTTGAGACCCTGACTCTAGCGGAACACCGCCGGTGCCGCCAGCGAGGCACGGCGGCGGACTAACCTGTTATCGTTCGCCTGTTATCCCGACCCCGGCCGCACCGCAAGCCATGTTCACTCGCCTACGCCACCGCCGTCGTCGCGCCCGCCGCGCCCGGCTTCTGACCCGGACCCGCATCCGCTACGGCACCTGGCACGCCGCCTGTCGCCGCCTGCCTGCCCTCGCCTGCCTGGACCGGGCCCGGCGCGTGCGGCTGCGCGTGCTCGCCGGCCTGTTTCTCGCCGAGAAAACGATCGCGGGCGCCGGCGGACTCACGGTGGACGAGCACATGGGCACGGTCATCGCGGCGCAGGCGTGCCTGCCGGTGCTCGAGCTGGGCCTCGAGGCCTACCGGGGCTGGCGCACGGTCATCGTCTACCCCGACACCTTCCTGGTCGACCGCCAGGA
>CAJWWA010000013.1 GCA_913048495.1 uncultured Halieaceae bacterium | reverse complement strand
TGCAGCGAGCCGATCGTCTCGAAGACTTCTGCCGTTACCTCGTCGTCGTCGACCACAATACCGTACTCGTCCTCGAAAGCAGTGATAATCGACACAACCGCCATGGAATCGAACTCCGGCATGGCACCGAGGAGTTCACTGCTCGCATCGAGTTTCGCAGTACGATCACCGAGGGACAGCACGTCGCCGACCACTCGTGTCACGTCATCTATCGTCAACATAACCAGCGTCCTTTGAACAGTCAGAAAAAGCCGGGGCAGATCCTTGAAGCGGGCATACCTGGGGCTGCTTCACTCCTCGCCCGGCATGGTACCGAGGTACTCGACCAGTGCATCGAGTTCCGCGTCGGACAGCGCTGCGGCCCAGGGTGGCATCAGGGCGCTCAAGCCGTGAGCAGCACCGCCCTCGGCGATAATGACGCGCACCTTGCCACGCCCCCGCCGCTCCAGGTACCCCGGCTCGGTGAAATCCGGAAGGGGAACCCCCAGGGCCCGAGCATCCGGGCTGTCGCCGTCCCCCGCCGGCCCATGACAGCGGGCGCAATTCGCCTGGTACAGGGATGCGGCCTGATCCTGCGTGACAACCTGGTTGACCGCGGATTCCTGCAGCGATGCAGGCAGGGTGTCGTCAGCCAGGTCCGCGGGAACCAGTTCCAGGACCTCGCCACTGGGTGTGGACGCCGCACCGAGGGTGGTCACCAGCACCTCGCCGGAAGCGAGCTGGGTAACGGAACTGACACCCCGCTGGGCGTACTGGTTCGCCCGGGCCAGCAGGGCCACGTCATCCACCCGGTCCGCCCCGGCGGGGAGCGAAAACAGCTTGGATGAATAGTTGTCGGCGAACAGGTACTGGCCCTGCAGCTCAACATGCCGGTCGCCGCGATAGACGATGCCGCCGATGACGGCGCGGTCATAGGCCGTGTGCACGTAGGTGAAGACCGGGCCGGTATACGGCAGGCCCAGGTCCTCCCAGCCACGCTTGCCCGTCTGCTCACGGCCCTCGACCACCGGATAGCCGTAATGGTGGCCCGGCTCGATGCGGTTGACCTCCTCCCAGACAGTAGAGCCGACATCCCCGGCCCAGAGCTCGCCGGTCTGCGGATCGAAGCTAACGCGATAGGGATTGCGCAGCCCCAGGGCCCAGTACTCATCGCGCACCCGCGGGTCATCGACGAAGGGGTTGTCCGGGGGCACGCGATAGCCTGCCAGCCTGCCGAAATGGAAAGGTTCGATGGGCAGCCCCCCGTCCTGTTCACCGGACACGTCGATGCGCAGTATGCCCGCGCGGAACACCTGCGCGGAGGTAGAGCCCTCAGGCGTGCGAACGCCCTCGCCCAGTGCAATGTAGAGGTACCCATCGGGCCCGAACACCAGCGAGCCGCCATTGTGGAACCCGCTGTCCTCCCGCTCCAGGGTCAACAGCGGCTGCTCGGAGGTCGCGCGCTCGTAGGCGGTTGGTTGGGAAAGGTCGAAGCGCGAGATGCGGTTGATCTGCCTGCCGTCCGGACGGGTGTCCGTGTAGTAGAGGTAGAGGTAGGGTCTTGGTGACACGGAATCGTCAAAGCCCGGGTCGAACGCCATGCCCAGGGCACCGTTCTCCACCTCGACAACCCCAAGCTGGTCGCGGATATCCAGGACGAGCTCCCGGGAACCGGGGCGGGCCAGTGGCACACGCAGAACCCGGCCAACCCGCTCGAGCACGTAGATTGCGCCCGGGTCACCGCCCCGCTCGACGACGAGCAGCGGTTGCTCGAAGACCTCACCGGGGAGGAAGCTGCGAAAACCCCAGGCCGTCTCTTCCACCGGATTGAACCAGATTCGCACCTGCGTCACGACGTTCGCCACATCGCGGCTCTTGCTGAAGGCCACACCGAGCACGAGGGGCGAGAGGAAATACAGAATCACCAGGAGACCGGCGGGGCGGAGCAAGCTATGCACGACCCCACCGAGGAACGCTACGACGTCGCCCAGCAGACCCGCGCCTGGGCGAACAACGCCCAGCAGCAGAAAAGCGACGATATAGGCACCCGTCGACAGCAGACCGATGCCCGCGACCAGCTGGGCATCGTAATTAATGGTGGTGGCGAGAAACGTGTAGAGGGACGCTGTCGTGTAGGCCACGAGGTACCAGAGGTACTCCCGGGCGAACCGGGCACCGGTTGCGAAGGCGCCGATGCCCGTCCTTAGCAGCAGGGCGAGGACCTGGACCGCGAAAACCGCGCAGAAGATCAGCACCATGGCCCACATATCCGCCACGCTCACGTAGACCGGCGGCAGCGGCAGGACGGACTTCGGTATAATGGGGTGCGTCCGCGTGAGGTGATAGGCCGCCACAACGGAACCAGCCACCAGCAAGAGCTGCAGCAGCGCGTTCAAAAAACCGAGCTTGGAAGGCCTCGCCAAGGGCGGCACTCCGGGCATTCACCATCAGGGCCTTTATGGTAAACAAGGCCCCTGCTCATGCACACCAGAAGTTGCGACGCGATGCACAGAAAGGCCATGTTTCTTACCGTTGCCGCCACAATTCTGCTTGGCGGCATCCCCAGCGAAGGACCCGCCGCGGAGGAGCACCTGCCCCGCATCGAGACCGTTCTGGTCACGGGAACGCGCCTGGCGGACGGCCCGGAGATCGCCACCACGGTCCTCGACCGCTCACAGATCGAACTGCTGTCTCCAGGCAGCACCACGAGCCTGCTGCGCGCCATCCCCCACCTGTACCTGTTCGAAAACGGCGGCCCCGGTGGGCTCTCGTTCGCATCGCTACGCGGGGGTGACCCGAACTTCACGCTGGTACTGGTTGATGGCGTAGCCGTTAACGACCCCACCAACAGCCGTGGCGGGGGCTTTGATTTCAACCAGCTGGACCCGGCCACCATTGAGCGCGTGGAAGTGCACCGGGGCGGCATTAGCGCTATCTACGGGGGCGAGGCGCTGAGCGGCGTCATTCACTTCATCACGCGGGAAGCAGCCGGCACGCAGATCGCCGCCAGCGTGGGCAACCAGGGCCAGCGACAGGTCAATGCCACTGCCTCTGGCACTCTGAGCGATTCCGTTTCAGGCCTGGTAAGCCTCGGCCGGACCGAGTTCGAAGCGTCCGCGAGCCAGCGCTACCGAAACGAACAGGCCCTGTTCAAGCTTCGCGGTGAAGCCGACAAGGCCCGCGGCGATTTGCTGCTCAGCATCGGGGACCAGGCCGCGAACGCCTTCCCGGAAGACAGCGGTGGCGAGCTGTCAACGCTGGAGGCGATCGAGTACCGCGACGGCCGCCAACTGATTGCCAGTGCCCGTGGCAGTCTCGATCTTGGCAACAGTCTCAGCGCTACCGCCCTGCTCTCACATACAGACCATCGGGAAGACAGCGATCACCCGGGCATCGCGCCCGGGGTGCTGGACGGTGTCCCGCCCAGCATGATCCGTTCGCGCTATGAGCAGACGACACTCGATGTCAACCTCGCCGGTTACGCGGGCGATAACCTGCGCGCCGTGGCCGGAACCACCCTTCGCCTCGCGACCGGCCGGAATGATGGCTTCGTGGACTTCGGCGCCCCGGTCCCGGTTGACTACCGGCTTGAACAGAACGTCCTCTCCGCATACGCAGAGGCCGGGTGGATCCGCGGACGGGTCAGCGCGAATGCTGGGCTGCGCATCGACGACCCGGAAGGCTTCCGGCGCGAGACCTCACTAAGACTCTCCGCGAGTTATGCGCCAACACCACGCCTTTCGCTCACCGCCGCCGCAAGCGAGGGTTACAAGCTGCCAAGCTTTTTTGCACTGGCCCATCCGCTGGTCGGGAATCCAGAACTACAGCCCGAAAGCAGCGAGGCCTGGGAACTAGGCGTCGCTTTCAGCAGCAGCGAACTACGTATCGAAGCGACGTACTTCAACACCACTTACGAGAATCTTGTGGACTTTGATCCGGAAGCCTTCTCCCAGGTGAACCGCGGAAAACTGAGAATGGAGGGCCTTGAGCTAGGTACCGACTGGGCGGTTACCTCCATGATTCACGTGGCCGCCAGCGCATCTTATCTAGACGCCAAGCCCACGGAAGGCGAAGGCGCGCTCCGCCGCCGGCCGGAGTGGCTGGCAAATCTGCAGGTTTCAGCGCAGTTGAACCCCCGCCTGCGAGGGTTCCTGGCTATCCGGCACAGGGACCAAGTTATCGACAGCTCCGTACTGACGGGCCCCATGACTCTCGGGCAATTCTCCTCGGTCGATGCCGGTGCCAAGTGGTCTCCTAAAGAGCAGGTCGAGATCGGGTTTATAGCGGAGAATCTGCTTGATCTAGAACGCGAGGATGCTATCGGGTTACAGGAGCCAGGTCGCACCTGGCGCTTGTCCGTCACTCTTAGAATTTAAGCCTAATTGGGAAACCTCTGCAAAAATTAGACTCGATCAAGTCAACGCCATTCACATCTCTTGAAACCCTGCCCTTCACTACACCCAAGCGACAACTTCCTCCAAGTCTTACTCTGCGGCATCCCTACTAGTGTCATCGGACTCACTAATAGAGGATAGCATTGCTAAGAAGTACTCGACGCGAAGGTTCCAGTCATTGAGTCTAGCTACGTTCCTGCGGGCATCGGTATCTCCAACGCCTCCAGAGTCAATCGCTTCTAGCAAGCATTGCTGCCACTCTTCTTGGGATTTTGCTATGGCAATCACTGAAGAGTACTCACGCACGCTCGGTAAGTCTGCGCTGACCACAGGTTTCCCAGCCGCAAGATACTCGTGAAGCTTCAGAGGAAACCCATAATAACTCCACTGATCCTCATCCACCACGTAGCTCATAATATTCACATCCATGGAAGCAACGTATCCCGGAAGCTCAGAGTGATGCTTGGCGCCAAGAAAATATACGTTTGGGAGCGACTTAAACTCTTCTACAACCCGAGCCGTGGCGGGATCATAAAAAACCTCCGGACCAACCATAACAAAGCTCCAAGAAGGGTTAGCTCCAGCGAGAGACAACAGCAGAAGAAAATCCAACTTCGAATTTAATCGTCCTGTCCAACCAATCCTGGGGTGTGGAATCTTGGCCAGATCTTCGGGGCACTGGCCAAGAGAGCCTGATGAAAAAGCGGAATAGTCAACTCCATTTTCTAGGACACTAATCTCAGATCCGTCCCGAGAAGTGATCCTGAGCCGGTCTGCAATTGCATGCGATGATGCGATGACCAGGTCCGCTGCTCGAAGAAGAAAAACCTGCGAATCGCTTAGAAACTGAGTCCAGTATTGATCCGTGTCATAAGCATCAAACGCGTAGTATACAAGGATGTCAGGATCAATCGTTCTCACGTAACCAACAAACTCTGGCCTGTATACGATCAGGACGACCTTTGACTTCCCCTGGCGTCGTGCGAAGCGGCGCAATCTTGCCGCGGCGAGAAAGTCGACAAGCCTACTTTGAAAACGCCACTTGGGAACCCGGACAAAAAGCCGGGGTAAACGATCAATCCAAACACCATCCCGATTATCGAAACCACCAAACCATCTAGCCCCACGCCAACTTTGGCTACCGAGTTCCCAGTGCGTCAATGCCGGAGTCGAATAGACCACCGTGACTTTTCGAGCCAATCTTGAAAGTACCTGCTGCCGATTCATCCACTCGCCGTCCCATGGGTTTGGAGAAAGCGCAATAACAACAGAATCCTCGAAGGAACTGTACAAGACCGTGTCATTCATGTGATGGTATAGGATCTTCGAGTAGTTTCTGGTCGAAGTATAGCGACTCCACCCCGGTCCGAATGCACGTGGACATTTAGTTTGAAGGTCGCCGCCCACTCATGGGCTATGAATCGCTCGTCTGGCCTATCGATATCATCTAGAAATATACTATAGTCATCTGCTAAGAACTGATGAAGCGTGGGTAGCGCCAGGTATCGCGACAGAGAACCCGCGTTGCCCTTGGGACCATCGACCAGCAAAAGATCAGCTTTGTCTTGCTTGAGCACGGCAGAAATTTCACTGCAAACTACATCTCTGTCATACCAAATCCTACCAATATCCTCTTCAAAACAACTTTTCATTGGAGCGCATATAAACGTATAGCGATCGCTGCTTACCCCCATCCTATTAAGGTATCCTTCAATCGTCTTGATCCAGTTAGCATCCTCATCAATCCCAATTACACGAGTACGGCAACCAAGCGAGTCACTTAGCAAGTGAAGAGTTGAAACCCCAATTCCACATTCAATGATCGTCTGACACCGGTGAATAACAACCTCATTAAGCAGTTGCGCCACGCCACTTGGACGCATAGCAAACGTAGTCCATGGCATGTAACCTACCCCTAAATCCGGCAACCTACCGATCGAATTCAGGTCATTGAGTCTTGAGCGAAGATCTGTTTCAAGGTCTATTAAGGCAGCGCGAGCTGCCCGCCTAATGGCCTGTTTCATCAACTTCATCATATATCTATCTCGCCTTTTGAGGAATTACCCCCTGCTCACAGGTTGTGTCGGGCATCACCGAGGCAGTGAATTCATCGCGATCGCGCTACCAGATGAATTAGACTATTACCGGCTAATGTCTCCCAAAAATTGGCTTCGCAATGCATAATCGACGAAGCCAGAGGCATAGTTCACGTCACACTGTGACTAAAACTAACTCTTACGCCTGAATACAATCGATAACAACTCAACCTCCGCGGACTTAGGCATGCCACTGACGACCCACCCGAGTCCAATCACTAGGACATAGACAATCGCGCCCATAAAGATTTTTGCCAGAAGAAGCGGAGCACTGTCCAGATTCAAGTTGCTTGATACATAAGCTAGTGCTCCAGTCATTGAAAATCCGGCTATTACTGGCCGCCATACAGCATCAAGTATTTTCCTAGCTTGGACTCTACAGATCTTAATCACCATACAACTCACGACAATGAACATAGAGAGGCCGATGAATACGCGAGCCCACGCAACTCCGACTAGCTCATAAAGAAGGAACGCGGGATACAGAGACAGCAGAGTCAGCGCGGCCTGGATCCAGTAAACATAGGCTGTGAACTTTACATGACCTGTGACCGTTAGGAGTGTCCCGGAGATACCATACAAAGCCCCAAACATCGCAAAGAGTACAAGCGCCTGTAACAATGGAACTACTGGCAGCCACTTATCACCCCCTCCCAGGAAAAGTGGAACCACCTCTTCGGCGACAGCACCCAGGCCAAGTGACACTGGTACCGCAATCAAGCCCATCATAGATAGAGCCCTTAAATATCCAGAAATAAGTCTACTATGGTCGTCTTGAATCAGTGCGAGCCCCGGCGTCAGCGCCCTGGAAAAGGGCTGCTGAACTTCAGAAACGGTCATGGAGGATAGTTCGACGCCCCACTTATAGAAGCCTAGTGCAGTTGGCGAAGCCAGGCCGGCCAGCACTACGAGATCGCCCTGTGTGCTTATGTACTTTGCTATATTCCTTGCCAAAATCCACTGGGAGAAGCCCCATATTTCCCCAAACTTCTCGAGGGAAACTTTTGGCCGGTATCGTGAAAAGATGTAGCTAAAAAGAACTTCAAGAAGCCCTGCTGCCACCGAGGATACAACCAACGCCATGTAGTTTCTGAAGTACAGCGCAAAGGCAACAGTAACTAAGGTTGAAATTAGCTTTACCGAAACATGGTATCTGAAATCCGCGGAGAAATTCATCTCAATCTGAAACCGGACGATACCAATGTTCTCTAAGCCACGCACAATAGTTGCGGCACTCAATATCTGACAAACAAGCTCAAGTCTTGCGTCACCATACGCCGCAGCTATCCAGGGCGAAGAGAGATACAGCGCCAGTCCGACTGCGAGCGCTTGCAACAGGCGCAACGTCCAAGCTGTGTCAAAATGCGCCTTGGTCGCATTCTTGTTCTGAATGAGGGCCCAGGTAACACCGAAATCAAAAATAAGCGCCACCAAGCCTAAGATGACCATTGCGACTGCAACAAGGCCAAAGTCTTCCGGCAAAAGCAAGCGAGCGAGGACGGCGGAACTGATAATCGTGAGGCCCCGGACGCACCAACGCATTCCAACATACCACTTCGTGCCCGAGAGAATGCTCGTTGCTATCGAGTGAGGAACTTGACGGTTCTTCATAAGTAGACCGCCCTCATGGATAGACACACTCACAAGCTGCCTTGAAATCTCTCATCAAGTCAAAACCGCTGAAATCATTTTGCTTGGTGTTAAACCGACCCATGGCTTAGCATCCCGCCAAGATGATGCAAAGGTCCTGCAGGGTTGGCACTTGTTTTCGCAATGGGCAAGAAAGCCTAGTGCTTCGCATAAAGCTTTGTGGAAGACTCGCACGGAAGTCCCAGCGGTTGATCGAGTAGCAGTAATCAAACAATACACAATCCGCGCCTCCCTGCTTAACAGGCATTGAAAGCACCCGCAATAAATACGGAGTCTCTGGATGGCGAAGCATGATGAATCCAGGGTTCTTCAAGCGAATTCGACTTCATTAGAACAGAGAGTTGCTTGCTCTGCTTGATCCCGTCAGTCGGGTCACTTAACTGTAGCTTTCTCATTGCTCTTGATCAGGCATGGGAGGTTCCTAGTTTGAAATGTTGGCCCCGTCCACTGGGACGGATTCCCTGCCACCTTGAAGTGCTGAAGCAGATCAACACTTCTCTGCTATACCCCGGGGTACAAGCAAGCTACCTCCGACTTGGATCGGTAAGCAAACAGGGGCAACTCAATTCAATCAGTGGATCATTGGATCAGTCGGCTAATCTAGTATCTTCGAGACGTTATCCAAATCTTAAAACGTTCAGTCCATTGCCATAGATCGCCATCTCGCCGCGAAAACACTTGTTGCCGGATAGCACAGCCACCAAGCTCAGGGGCCCCAATACCCCCCCGCCACTTCTTCGAACCCCTGTGCAAGTGTTCTCACGCGTTTTTCGCGCGAGCACTCCTTTACGGCGTCGAGTTTCGCAACAAACCCCGATTCGTTGCAGCCTTCGAGGATCAACCACTCTTCGATCAAGGACCGAATCCCGCCGCTGTCTTCAAGGGCTACGGACTTCTGGATACCGATATCCCTGGCAATGCGGGCGGTTTCGCTGCTCGGATCCGCAAGGACGATTACGGGCTTGCCCGCTCGTGCATACTCGTACAGCTTCGCCGGCACCTGCTGGCTGCAGCTTTCGCCCTGAAGCACAAGCAGGGCGTCAGCATCGAAATACTCAGCGATGGCTTCCCGGTAGGGGAGCGATGGTGCAAGTTCGACACGATGCCCGATGCGCCGCGCAGCAATCATGTCACGCAGGGCATCGTCATTACCTGATGCCCTGAACCTGATGCGGGCCGGTCTCTTCGCGAAGGCTCCGGACTCCTCAAGCGCTGCAATGGCATCGAGCAATGCCGTCGGATCGCGCTCGGAGGGGTAGACGACACCGCTGTGCAGCAACAGTAGCGGAGGTTTTTCACCCTGGGCACCGTCCGCCTCACCTACTTTTCTGCAACTCCTGGCGCGATCCTCCACTTCGCGGAAAAGCACTTCGTCAAAACCATTGGGGATCGTCAGGAACCGGTCTGCAGACTCGTTGCCGAAGCGACGCAGGTACTCCCGGCGTGACGCTTCCGTTGTGAACACACATAACGAGGCATTGTTCATCGCTAGCCGCTCAATGCGGTGATAGAGCTTCCGCGTTAGCGGGTCAGTTGGGTAATCCGCATCTGTCATCGGATCACGGAAGTCAGCGACCCAGGGCACGCCCGTCAGCTTGTGCAAGGTGTACCCGATCAGGTGGGCGGTGGCGATTGGGTAGGTGGACCAAAGCACCCTGGGCTTCAGCGAGCGTACGAGGCGAAGGCCTTTCAGCACGGCGCCAAACCACCAGCTACTCCAGGGATCCGGTAGCGCAAAAAAGCGCGGGTAACGGCCTTTGACTGCGAAGTGTCGAGCGGCATCGAAAGCAAGGGCACGATGCACTTCCATGTCTGCAATGTCGTCCATCTGACCATTACTCACAGCGCGATAGGCGCGCTGCTGTGCGGTCAGCACGACTGCTCTCCAGCCGTAATCCGGCAGGTACTTCGCGTTGGACACGGTCCGCTGAAGCCCGCTGCTCGCAAGTACGGGCGGGAAATGATACGCGATAAGCAACGCCACCCTGCCCGGACTGCCTGCCCTGCCCTTGCCGCTATCTTCCACGCATGCTCCCTGACGGCTGTATCGCCTTTTTCTGGCGCGTGAGCTGTGTCACGGCTGTAGCCCCCCGTGCACGGCTGTGCTGTCACCACGGCTGCGCTGATGCTAGCATCTCCGACGGTTCCCGCTAAGCAAACTACACCCGGGAACCAGCCATTCTCCCCGCCTTGTGGTCGAAACTGTGACAGCGTTCAACACCCCTGCATGCATTGCCGCCTTCGAGCCCTCGGCGGGCTTGGAAGGCAAGCCGCCGGCGACCCGCCTGGGGGGACTGAGCGGTCGATCCTGGGAGTTCAACGAAGCGCTCGGTGACCAGGGCGAACTGGCAGCTACCGGTGGCATCGTCGCCCGCAGCAGCGCGGTCACCATCGCCGTCTTCGGGCGCGGTGCCCTCATCGGCAGCGATTCAGCCAGCACCAGCCGTCTCGATAGCGATTCGCTTCTGCAGGCCTACGCTTCCCACGGTAATGATCTGCCCGAGGTCATCGTCGGGCACACCGCCGTTATCGTGATTGACCTTGAACGCAGCAAGGTAGTTGCTGCAAGCGACCGTCATGGGGTGCACGCCGTTTACTGGTGTGTCGCGGACGGGACCCTGCTGATCTCCACCAGCGCAGCCCTGTTGCGCAAACCGCTGCAGGCGCCTTCCCGGCTCACGTCTCAGGCCATTTACGATTACGTCTACTTCCATGTACTGCCCGCGCCAGCCACGGCTTTCGCCGGCATGCAGAAGCTACAGGCAGGGCACCGCCTGGTCTGGCAGGGTCCGGATGAGTATTCACTGACGCGATACTGGCAGCCCACCTTCAACAGCCGGATGCGCGAGCGCGGAGCAAAGGCAGCCCCTGAAGCTTTGAAAGCCACGCTGCGACAAAGCGTGGAAAGGGCCCTGAAAGCTTCGCCTGCCGCCACGGGAGCTTTTCTGAGCGGCGGGTTGGACAGCTCCACGGTTGCGGGCATGCTCGCCGAGCTGCGCCCGGGCAATGCCAACGCCTTTGCGATCGGCTTTGCTGCAGAAGGCTACGATGAGATGGCTTACGCAAGGGAAACGGCACGGCATTTCGGGCTGCAGCTGCACGAGTACTACGTAACCCCGGATGACATCGTTGCCGCTCTCCCCGGCGTCGTGGCGGCCTATGGTGAGCCTTTTGGCAACTCCTCTGCGCTGCCCGCCTACTTCTGCGCCCGCCTGGCTCGAGAGCGCGGCATGGAATGCCTGCTCGCTGGAGATGGCGGCGATGAGCTTTTCTCCGGCAACGAGCGCTACGCCCACCAGCAGCTCTTTGAGCGCTACCTTGGCTTACCGGCATGGTTGCGTTCGGGCCTCGTGGAGCCACTGGTCAAGTTGGCGCCAGGCAGCTTTCCCTATGCGGGCAAGGCCAGAAGTTTCCTGGCGCAGGCTCACGTGCCGCTACCGATGCGTCTGCAGCACTATAACTTTCTCAACCAGTGTCCTGCGGCTTCGGTGTTCCCGGAGACAATCCTGAGGAAGGTCGACGAGGCGTCACCCGCTCGCCTCCTCGAGGGCGTCTACCGCGCGCCCGACGATGCAAGCACCCTCGACCGGATGCTCTTCCTCGACTGGCAGTTCACCCTCGCCGACAACGACCTGCGCAAGGTCGGCGGTGCCTGCGAACTCGCGGGCATCGGCGTGCAGTACCCCATGCTCGACGAGGAGCTGGTGGCCTTCTCCCTGACGATACCTGATCGGCAGAAAATGAAAGGCGGCAACCTCCGCCACTTTTACAAGCAGGCGCTGCGCGGCTGGCTGCCGGAGGCGACGATCAACAAAAGCAAAAAGGGTTTCGGCCTGCCTTTCGGCCTGTGGCTGCGCGAGCACTCTCCGCTTCGCGACATGGCGACACAGAACCTGCAGTTACTGCGAACCCGTGGCATCTTCCGGGAGCAGTTCATCGATGAAACGATACGCCGGCACAGGGAGGGTCACGCCGCCTACTTCGGTGAGCTGATCTGGCTGCTGCTGGTGCTCGAGCTGTGGCTCCAGGCCAATCCGACCGTTCAGCTGCCGGCGAGCGAGGATTCTGCCCGCGGCTAGGCCTCCGGCGAGGGGGGAGACAGCGAAGGCTCCCCCCGCAGCGAAACGTGCACCCAGGGCTTTAATGACGAGACCATCAGCTGGAAACCGCCAAGGCAGAGAAAACCGGCCCAGCCGACCTGTCGGGCGCCAAGCTTCTCATGTACGGCTATTGAAGAGAGGTTGAAAGCAGAGATCCGGCTGTGGCACCAGCGAACGCCCTCCGAGCGCAGCTCTTCGTTGGCAGCGTCCCAGAGGCGACCGAAAGCCCGGCTCAATCGATACGCCGGCGCTACGTAGACGTCAAAATCCCACGCGGCGCTCGCAGCGGGCTTTGGGGCGAACACCGCCCGGACTTCGTCTTCACGGTAGGGCCCGCGGTGTAACCAGAGAAAGCCGACAAGCTCGCTGTCTTTCGCCAGGAACAGACAGCGGGAGCCGGAAGCCAGACGCTCCGCAATCACCGCCTCGGGGCGCGGCAAGACGTCGGGCAGGCAGGCGCGCGTCGTGGCTCGCTCTACCCTCGCTCCGCCACTGGCGCGCCTGGCGGGCGGCTGCTCAGGCACCGGTTGGGCATAAAAGAGGTAGGGCACGATGCCCGCCCGTCCACCGCTCAGGCGCTGGAGCAGGCGGTGCAGCCAGTAGAGAAGCTTCAATCGGGGCGCTCCAGGATCAGCCGCCCCCACTCGCCTGCAGCTTTCGCATGAGGCCAGGCAGCGGGAAGCCCTGGGCGTAAACGCGGTCCGCGATTTCCCGCGCTTTCACCAGTTCGCCCTGCTCGACGAGCAACAGCCCGTAGTTATACTGCAGCTGGATATCGCCGGGGGCCAGCTCGAGGGCCTGCTCATAGAGCTGCCTGGCATCCTGGAGCCGGCCCGCCTGCTGCAAATGAATGGCAAATAGCATCCGCGCCGTGGCATCACGGGGGCTGAAGGCGACAGCCCGCTGCAGGTAGCACTCTACCGGGGGGACATCGGCTGCCTTCAGGCGGCGCAGCTGTGCCGTGTCAAGGCGGGACTGGAACCGCATCATGGCGTTGAGCGCACGGTGATGATTGGGCCAGGCTCGCAGGGTGTAATCAAGGTCACTCTCTATACGCCCTGACTTACCACTGACGAGGTTTTCTACCTCAGGCGTGAAGTGGTAACCCTCAACCAGCTGCAGCTTGCCGGCGAGCACGCCTCGTTGCAGGTAGTCGAAGGGGCCAACACCCTGGGCTTTGCCATCACAGGGGGCGCCGGAAAAGTCAGTGCCGGGCCAGCCGGCCGCCGCCGCACCTGGAGTGCCCAAGGTGCCCAACACTGCAAGCAGCCCCATGCCAACTGCAAGAATCGTCCTAGAGCTCATAATCCATGTCCTCCTGCTGAGAAGGGCCGGGTCTGGCAGTGCCCCGGTGATGGGCGATTCGCGCCGCAAAGTAGAAGGGATTCCGGTCCCACGGCGTAAAGCGCTGTAGCTGAAACGGATCGACCCCGGGCGTATTGGCACCGCCATCGGTACTCAGCGCCGCCGAGAAGCCCGCCTGCCGGACCAGGGAGACGTGCTCGGGCAGGTAGTCCGCTCCGGCGCGCCCGTTGGGATAGGCAAAAAAGCGCACCTCGCGCTGCAAGGCGTCCTCGAGGGCCGCCTTGCTTCCCTGGATCTCGTCGCGCGCGTCGGCCTCATCCAACGACGCTAGTATCGGGTGCGATTGGGTATGGGCACCAATTTCGACACCGGCCAGGGCGAGTGCCCGCAGCCCTTCGCAGTCCAGCATGAGCGAAGGCGGCCGCCCGGGCGCCCGGGACTCGAGCTCTGTCACCGCCTGCTCCCGTTCCCGCGGGTGCCAGTACTTGATCGACTTGAGCACCTCTTCCGCAATCGCCGCGCGTTCTGGCAGCGATCCAAGGTCTCGCGTGCCCAGACCGAGGAAGTCCAGCTTCGCCGTTCCCTCCGGGTGCCGACGCAGTGCTTCGCGCACCCTGTCATTCCACATCAACCCCCCATCCAGAAACCCGGAGGTCACAAAAACCGTCGCGGGAACGGACAGGGCATTCAGGACAGGGGCCGCCACCTTCAGGTTATCCGCGTAACCATCATCGAAGGTCAGCGACAACGCCCTCGGCGGCAGCTCCCCTGCCACCAGGCGCTCAACGGCCTCGGACAGGGGCAGAAAGTTGAAGACCCGGCGCAGGTGCCGGAGCAGGCGTTCGAAGGACCTGCCGTCGGGCACCCCCGGGGAAAGCGGGTCCCGCTCGGCCAGCACCCGGTGGAAGAGGAGGATCGACAGCCGATCACTCGAAAAGAAGCCGGACCGGAGCGCTCGCAGCGGGCGCCTGTCCTCCGATCCAGCCGACAAGAGTCTGCTCACGACCATGCGTTCCGGGCACGCAATCACGTCAGCCCGTGCGCGGGCCGCCGTTGACCACGCACCTGCGATACGTCGTTGCCCCTGTGCCTCTGCCCCGGCGCTCCCGCATGAAGCAACTCATCCCGCCACACCGTCATCACCGTCACCAGGCCAATGATCGCATAAAGAAGGTCAAAGTAGGCGAGGCTCACGTTGGCTCCGGTGATGCCATAGCCCACCAGCGACAGATTGATCGCCCTGGCGAGATGCTGGTACCAGCCCACCCCGGCCTCACGTGCCCGGCGGATGTTCCGCAGGTTTGTGATGAAGCAAGTCCAGAGCATGGACAGAAAGATAGCCAGCCCCACCCACCCGTGGTCGCCCAGTACCTGGAAGTAGATATTGTGCGCAGCCTTTGGCGCCAGCCATGGCGGAATCGGCGGCGTGGCGATAGGGCCGAAATCGGGCGTTGCGGGCGCGTAGCGGTTCCACAGGACCGGATCTGTCACGGCACCGAAGCCACCCCCCGTCAGGGGGTCATCGGCGGCAATCAGTGAAGACACCTTCCATGCCCAGAGTCGTCCGATGAAGGAGCTGTCCTCCTCTGCCGCGGTCGAGATGGTGCTCTGCCGGTTGCGCCAGTCTTCGGGTGCCAGCTGGTAGGCGATCGGCAGGGCCACGACCGCGGCGAGTGCAAGGGCCAGCTTGTAGCGGGAGGTCAGCCAGACAGCAAATCCGAGGATGGCCAGGCCGATAAAACCCCCGCGGGAGTAGGTGCCGACAACGCCCACGATACCAAGTACCAGTAGAACCCAGAGACCGTTTCGAACGATGCGGTTCTTCGTCACGCTAGTCAGGTAGACCACGAGCGGCAGACACATGTTGATCGCGACCGCGAGATCGTTTCTGTCTTCGATAATGCCGGCCCGCCCGGCGATCCGGTGGCCACCGCCAGACAGGATGAACTTGACTCCCTCCATGGCGGCATAGGAAGACACGGACAGGACGATCGCCCACACTAGCGTATCGATGTGAATCCGCTTGCGCAGGATGAGTACAACGAAAATGAAAAGCAGGACAACTTTCACAAACCGTACCCAGTAGTCCCAGACCCAGGCACTGTCAAAGCTGTCGTTGGCAGCCGTGCTGAGGAACGTCCACCCGCAGAACGCAACGACAATGCCGAAGAGGCCGTTGAAGCGCGCTCCTCTGGCCTCCCCCGAGAACAGGTAGGCAATCGCGGTCACCAGGACGATGGTCAGGTTGGGACGAAAGCTCTGCGAGAAGCCGAAAGCCCACTCCGTAGGCGCTGCCAGGGCAATCCACACCCAGGCCGTCACCCCGAGGTAAGGTCGCTTGAAAGCGTAGAAAATCGCTACCAGCAGAAAGCCGACGATAAGCAGGTCGCGCACTAGCGGTCGTCCTCGTCGGCGTTTCGATCCGACCACCAGAACAGAAAGCACATCGAAACAATCACGAGCAGGAGGTAGAGGCTGTCAATCATTGAACCGGCACCCTGCTCTGCACGTAGCGGAACTTGCCAGAAGCCTCGCGCGGCAGCTGCGAGCATCGCTCGACGCTGACCATCACATCACGACCCAGGCGCTCGCGCACTCCCTCGATAATCAGATTCTCCGCAGTGTTGTCAAAACCCTCCAGCGGCACGACCTGTACTAGCGTGGTATCGAGCGACTCCTGCACGATCCGGAACTCGCCGACTGAAGGAATAGCGCGCAGGATATAGATCAGGGCGAGACCGTGCACCACCGTCCCGTCCGCCGCAACCACAAAATCCGTCGAACGCCCCTCGATGGCCTCCAGCACTGCCAGGCCACGACCGCAGCGGCAAGGCGCATCGGCCAGCCTCCCGACATCGCCGGTGCGATAGCGCAGAAACGGGAAATCTGCCGATCTGAGGTGGGTGATGACAATCTCGCCCCGCTCGCCGGACTGCACGGGTTGCCCATCCGCCCCGATGCACTCCACCACGATGTCCTCTGCCGTCAGGTGGAGGCTGCCGGCCGGGCAGGCATGGGCAACAAAGCCTGCATCACGACCGCCATAGCCGTTGGCGACGGGGCAACCGAAGCAGCCCTCGATGGCCTCACGCTGATGCGGATAGAGGCTCTCGGACGTTACGAAGGCGACGCGAACGCCAAGGTCATCCATCGCGATGCCACGCTGTCGCGCATGGCCGGCGAGCAGCGCCAACGACGACGGATAGCCAAACAGCATCCGGGGCCGCCTCGCCCGTATTCGAGCGAGGAAGCGGTCCATGCTGTGGACCGACATGTCGAACGCCGGCAGCAGCTCGGTGCGTAGCAGCCGATCGCGGAGCAACCGGACCCGGTCCTGGGCGCCCAGCTCAATCGGCGAGCCCCAGAGAACAATCTCCGGGTCACCGATATCGACGTCCCACCAGCGGGTGGCGCGCCACTTTGCTGCGACATCGTGGCTGACCCGCTCTCTGCCCAGGAAGAAAACCAGGGGCTCGCCACTCGAGCCACCGGTGTTGGACTGGACGAGATGCCGGGCTCCCTCTCGCACCATGGACTCGCTATGCGACCGGATCGTTGCTTTGTCGAGCAGCGGCAGTCGCCGCAGGTCGTCAAGGCTTTCAAGCTCTCGCGGTTGAAATCCCTGTTTGGCGAAGAGGGCCCGGTAGTAAGGAACTTCACTGCCGACCGCCTGGAGGAACGCGCGAAGATCATCGAGCTGTCGAGCCGCGAGTACTTCGGTCGGGAGCCACTGGCTGTGCTCCAGGCTCCGACGGACAGGAACCGTACTGTGCCGCTTCAAGCGCTCGTGTAACGGAAAGAGTATGCCAGACACGGCGCGTGTATAGAGGCTCATGGGCGCTTTCCCGCCAATTCGGCGTAAGCGGCGATCCACTGGGGACCGACCTGGGACCATTCGAAAGCCTTGACCGCCGAAAGTGCGGCCTCGCGCAGCTTCTCCCGAAGGGCGGGTTCGTCGATCAGCCGCTGCATGGCCATCGCCATCCGATGCGGATCGCCCGCGGGGATGAGGAGTGCACTCTCGTCATGCCGCACCATAAAAGGTACACCGCCCACATCCGTGCTGACGACAGGCAGGCCGCATGCCATGGCTTCGAGAAGCGAATTGGGCATGTTATCCACCGTGGTGGGGTTCAGCATCGCATCGGCGCGGTGGTACAGGCCCGCGATGGCGTCGCGATCCAGCCGCCCCAGGAAGGCGACCTGCCCGGTAATACCCAGCGCTGCCGCCAGGGCCCGAAGTTCCTCTTCGGCCGGCCCGCTCCCCGCGATCGCCAGGCGGGCCCCGTAGCGCTGGGGCAGCAGCGCCAGGGCATGGAGCGCGGTATCGATGCCGTAGATGGGCTCCAGGTTGCGGGTAATGGCGAACACGAAACCCTCGTGGTCTACCGTCTCCGGCGCGGGAGCAAACACGGACCGGTCAATGATGTTCGGGATAACTTCGACAGTTTCGCCCCGCGTCGCAAACACCTGCTCAAGATAACCAGAAGGCACGACAACGCGGGCCGCACGGTGCAGCGATGGGCGCACCCAGCGGAAAGAGCGGCGGAAGAAGCGCTCCGCTTCGCCGCCGCGATAGTTGACGATGACGGGGGTGCCGAACAGCGGCGCGAGCCACAAGACCGGCGCGGCAAACAGATGCCAGGCCCAGCCCGAATTGGCCATCAGGTGAATCACGTCGACCCGCCGGGCCAGCCGGCAGATCTGTACCAGGTACGGCAGCAACCGTGCGAGCGCGCGAAGGCCTCGCAGTCTGCCGACCCACGCTGGGCGGTACGGCCCATTCGTGGGCAGGAAACACACCGCAACCCCCTCACCTTCGAGCAGCTGCTTGAGCTGTCGGGCCTGCATCGCCATGCCACCGTTCGGTGGAGGCATCGGCGCCACGAGGCCAAGACGAAGCGCACCGATCATGAAAGCCCCGCGTAAACCGATTCGTAGCGGCTCACACTAGCGGGCCAGTTTCGTTCATCGGCCACATAGCGGCGGCCCGCGGCATGCAGCGCAGGCCAGGCTGTACGATCACCGAGCAGGTCAGTAATCACCGATGCCAGCGCACCGACATCCCCGGCCCGGAACAGTCGCCCCGTGACGCCGTCCTCGATCATTTCGCGGTGACCGCCCACGTCCGACGCTACTACCAGCCTGCCCTCGGCCATCGCCTCGAGGGGCTTGAGGGGGGTTACGAGCTCGGTCAGGCGCATCGGCAGCCGCGGGTAGACCAGGATGTCCACCAGGTCGTAGTACGACTGAACCTCGCTGTGCGGCACACGGCCGGTGAGCACAAGGGCGTGCTCTACGCCGAGAGTGCGGCTACGCTCGCGTACCCTTGCCTCGTCCGGACCGCCGCCCACCAGCAGCAGGCGGACTCCCGGGTCGGCCTCGAGGATTGCCGGCAGGGCCTCCACCAGCAGCGGCAGACCCTCATAGCCGTAAAAGGAGCCGATAAAGCCCAGCACCCGTTTATCGGCGAGATCCAGCTTCTCCCGCATCGCCGGGTCGGGCTCCCGCGCCTGGCCGAACTCCTCGATGTTTACCGCATTCGGAATGACGGTGACCTTGTCTGCAGGTATCCCGCGACCGACGATGTCACCGCGCAAGCCCTGGCAGATCGTGGTAACGGCGTCCGCCCGCCTGAACACGCGGGTCTCCATTGCTCGGGTCGCACGGTACCGGAGGCCACCGTGCCTGCTCGTACCATGGTCGACGGCCGCGTCCTCCCAGAACGCCCTGCACTCGTAGACGACAGGCAGGCCCAGTTGTCTGCCGGCGCGCAAGGCGGCCAGGCCGTTCAGCGCCGGCGAATGGGCATGCAGGATATCGGGCCTTTCAGTGGCAGCCACCTCCACTATCCTCTGGGTCAGGGTCGTGACTACGGCCCACTGGTCGAGCACCGGCAGTCGGTAGAGTGGGTTGGCGGCGGGCTCAGTGCGATAGAAACGAAGGCCATCCACCTCTTCCACCGCGCTGGTGCAGGCGCCCTGCTTCAGCGAGGTGACGTGCGCTGTCTCCCAGCCCCTTTTGCGCTGCTCGCGCAGGATGTTGCGGGTGCGGAAAGTGTAGCCGCTGTGCAGGGGAATGCTGTGGTCGAGCACGTGGAGGATACGCATGGCGTCTAGCCCCCGGTCAGCGCCAGGTCGTCGTCGCGTGTAGCTGCCTGGAACATCAGCAGCGTCCACAGTGGCGCACTATGATTGCGCAGGCCTCGCTGATGCTCGTTGACCAGCCGGGCCAGGTAGTCGCCATCGAAGAGCCCCGTATCCGCCAGCCCGCCGCTGAGCAGGCTGCTGCGCAGCCTTTCCGCGAGGGGGCCGCGGAACCAATCCGCCAGCGGCACACCGAAGCCCATCTTGGGTCGGTAAAGCACATCCCGGGGCAGCAGCGATTCATGGGCTTTCTTCAGCAGGTACTTCCCTTCACCGCCTCGCAGCTTGAGGCCCGGCGGCAGCCCGCTCACCCACTCCGTGAGCGGATGGTCCAGCAGGGGAACTCGCACTTCGAGCGAGTGGGCCATGCTGGCACGGTCGACCTTGGTGAGGATGTCGCCGACCAGGTAGGTCTTCATGTCGAGGTACTGGATAAGGGACAGCGGGTCCTCCGCCGGGCAGTTGGCCGCGTGCCGGTCAAAGACGGCCTGCACACTGTAGCCGCCCAGCTCACGCTTCAATGCCGGAGAGAACAGCTGTGCGCGCTGCTCGGCGCGGCAGATGGAAACGGAGTGCAGGTAGGCCTCGACGCTGTTGCGGGCCAGGGCCTGGAAGGTGGTCTTGGCGCGGAACACGCGCGGTGCCCAGTCCGCCTTCGGGTAGAGCCGGCCCAGCGCGCCGAAAAGCGGCTTGCGCAGCCCAAGCGGCAGCATCCTGCGTGCCCGCTCCTCGGCCATATGCAGCCGGTAGCGGCGGTAGCCTGCAAAATGCTCGTCGCCGCCGTCGCCAGAGAGGGCGACGGTCACCCGTTCCCGCGCCAGTTGGCAGACCCTGTAGGTAGGTATCGCCGAGCTGTCGGCATAGGGCTCGTCGTAGAGCGCGGCCAGTTCGTCGAGCAGGTCGAAATCATCGGCACTCACCCTGCGCTCGAAGTGGTTGGTCCGGTAGCGTTCGGCGACGCTGCGCGCGTAGTCGGTTTCGTCAAAGCGCGCTACGTCGAAGCCGATGGCGCAGGTGTTCACCGGCTCATGTTGCAGGCCTGCCATCGCGGCGACCACGGCACTGGAGTCGACACCGCCCGAAAGAAACGCGCCCAACGGCACTTCTGAAACAAGGCGAACCCGCACAGCCTCGCGAAGTCGGGCCAGCAGTTCCTGTTCGAGGTCCGCCTCGCTGGCCGCGGCGACCGGGCGGAAAGGCAGATCCCAGTAGCACCTTGGTGCCGGGACGGGTTTGCCGCGGGTCAATAACAGCGTATGCCCTGGATCGAGCTTCCAGGCGTCGCGGTAGATGGTGTCGGGCTCGGGCACGTAGCCCAGGGCGAAGTAGTCCTCGATGGCGGTGGGGCGGATGCGGCGAGAGAAACCCGGGTGCGCCTTGATGGCCTTGAGCTCCGAAGCAAACAGGAACTGCCCGTCGTCCAGCGGCGCGAAATACAGCGGCTTGATGCCGAAGCGGTCCCGGGCGAGGAACAGGGTTTGCGCGCGTCGGTCATAGAGCGCGAAAGCGAACATGCCTCGGAAGCGCTCGACGCAGCGCTCGCCCCACTCGCGCCAGGCGTAGAGGATAACCTCCGTGTCGCAGTGGGTACGGAAATGATGGCCAAGCTTACGCAGCTCGTCAGCGAGCTCGCGGAAGTTGTAGATTTCGCCGTTATAGACCAGGCAGAGCTCGCCATCCTCGCTCTGCATCGGTTGCTGGCCGGAGGCGAGGTCGATGATCGACAGGCGCCGGTGGGCCAGCGCCACCCCCGGTGCCAGGTAAATGCCGCCCTCGTCCGGGCCGCGGTGGAACTGGACCTGGTTCATGGCCTCGACCTTTTCCCGCGGGAACTCGCGCGTGCCCGTGAGATCGAAGATGCCCGCTATACCGCACATACCGTGTCCATCACTCCCCTGTCGGTCGCCCCGCGGGCTCTCAACGCGTGTCCCGACCCAGCACCTCGTCGTACACGGCGAGGTACCCCGCGACGGTCCGCGGCCAGTCGAAGCGCTCGCGCACCGACTGCCGCGCAGCCTCGCCGAAAGCCCGCCGCCGAGCCGGGTCATCCAGCAGCGGCAGCACCGCGGCCGCCAGCGCCGCCGGGTCACCGACCGGTACCAGGTGGCCAGTCTCGCCCTCGATGACCAGCTCCGGGTTGCCGCCGACGTGGGTGGCGATCACCGGCAGGCCGGCGGCCATGGCCTCGAGCACCGTGTTCGAGATGCCCTCCCCCAGGGACGGCAGCAGGAACAGGTCCATGGCGCCGAGCAGTGCCGGCACGTCCACGCGGTCGCCGGCGAGCCAGACCGCCTCGCCCAGGCCCGCCGCGGCGATCGCCACCTCGAGCGCCGGCCGCTCGGGCCCATCGCCGACCACTATACAACGCACCCGCTTTCGTAGATCGGGTCGCATTTGGAAACTGTGGGCGAGCGCACGGATCAGGGTCTGCTGGTCCTTCACCGCGGCCAGGCGGCCCACGGTGCCGACCACGAGCGCGTCCGCCGGCCAGTGCGCCGGCCAGTCCGCGGGCTTCGGACCGGGGCTGGCGAAGCGCTCGTGGTCGACCCCGTTGTAGAGCTGGACGACCTTGCGCCCCGGGATGCCCACATCTTCCACCAGCCACTGCGCCAGGTCCTGGCTGACGCAGATGAAGCGCTGGATCAGCGGCGCCAGGGCGCGGCGCAACCAGCGGTAGCGGCGGTTGCTGCCGTCGAGGTCGTGCACGTCGCGGCCGTGCTCGCCGTGCACCCGACGGGTACGCGGCATCAGCAGGCCCAGCAGCTGGGTCTCTAACGCGGCCATGTTGCGCGTGTGCACGATGGCCGGGCGCAAGCGGCGCAGGGCCCGCCACAGCCGCCAGTACATGGCCGGGTCATGCCCCGGGCGTTTGTGCAGGGCGATAATCGGCACGCCGGGCACCGTGATCCGGCCAGCAAAGCTTCCGGATTCGGTCAGGCAGATGATGGCGTGGCGGTAGCGATTCGGCGGCGTGCGGTTGATGAGGTTGACCAGCCCGTTTTCCAGCCCGCCGGTGCCGAGGGCGTAGATAACGTGGACGACCAGCGGCGTCGCCGGCGCGGTCATCGCTAGAGGCCGGCCGGGGCGGAGCCGAGGCCGGCGGCAAGCGCCGCGTCCAGGACGCTGCGGTGGACGCGGAGAAAGCCCTCGAGGCGCGCCCGCGCCGGTGCCGGTTCGCCCTCTGTCATCGGCGTCACCAGCACCAGGCGAGCGCCGGCGCGGGACCCGCCGAGTAGCTGCTGCCGCATCTCCAGCCACTTCACCCGGTAGGGGCTTACCGCGGGTTCCCCGTCCACCTCGTACCAGGCCCAGGCCAGCAGCCGCTCGCCGCCGGCCGTCGTGCGCAGCAGCCGTTCCTCCACCGGCCCGCCGCCGGGCAGGCCGGCGCCGAGCACCTGCTGGCCGACCACCCGCCACGCGCCGCCCTCACCGCCCCACTCGTCGTCGTAGGGGACCAGCTCTTTCTGTCCCTGTGCCTGCGCAAACACCTGGCGCACAAACAGCGTCACTGGCGCGTCGGCCGCATAGCTGGCGACGAACTGGCGGTCCGCGGCCTGCTCGGCCGGCCTCCAGGCGGTGAAAGGCTGCGCCAGCCGGCGCCAGCCGCCGAGTGCCGCCGGGGCCTGCAGTTCCGCGGTGGCGACCACCGCGCTGACGCGCAGGCGGTCGCCGAGTGCGTGCGTGCCCCAGGCGATGCCGACCGCGAGCACCGCAGTGATCACCAGCGCCGCAGGTGAACCACCGCCCGGCTGTACCCCCGCCCCGGCGCTACCGTTAGAGGCGGCAGCTACCGCTGGGTTCTCCTGCCAGAAGCTGCCAATCCAGAACAGCAGCAGCATGACGACGCCGAAGAAGATCCAGCCGTAGATCAGGTGGTCGACGCCCGTCGCGAGCTCCATGTTCGACAGGTGTCCGAGCATGACGATGCCGTAGGCGCGCAGCACGTTGGCTATGATTGGCACGATGACCGCCGCGAGCACAAACAGGCTCCGGCGCCAGGTGCTGCGATAGGTGAGCCAGGCGTAGAGTAGACCGAGGGTGACCGAGGCGATGAGATAGCGAACGCCAGAGCAGGCCTCGACCACGGACCAGCTGCCGGTGGGCAGGTAGAAGAACAGCCCCTCCTGGTACACCGGCACGCCGCTGGCCCGCACCAGCTTCACGGTCCAGTCGGCAGTGAACGCCATCATCGGCGGCTCGAGCCCCTTGCCCATGGGTACGGCGAGAAACAGGAAGCCGAGCGGGAAAGCCAGCGCGCGCGCGACCGGGGTGCCGAGGAGCGCCCAGGCAGCAGCCACCAGCATGGCGACGACGCCCAGCTGCTGCACCACCAGTACGTCGACCAGCGAACCGCCCAGCCAGATGAGCGCCGCGGCCGCGAGGGGCAGCATTGCAACAGGAGCGGCGGCGGGTACCAGGGCCTGGAGGCGCTCCCTGCCGCGCCAGGCCAGCCACAGCGAGATCGGCAGCACCAGGAAGCCGTGGTTGTAGCTCGCCGAGACCGTCCAGGTCCGTGCCATGGCGCCTAGCGTCTCATGGAAGAGACCACCCAGCACGAGCCAGGCCCCGATGAGCAGCCCGAGCGCGAGGCGCCAGCGCTGGCCACCATCCGTCGTCAGGGGCACCTCGCCACGAATCATCCCCTGGGTCACCAGGCCCTCACTCACCGGTCGCGCCCGTGCCCGCACCGGCCTCAGCGCTGCCGCCGAGGAGGGCCACCACCTCCGGCAGGCAGGCCTCCCAGGCGAAGCGCGCGCGCACCAACTGGCGAGCCCGCCCGCCGAGGTCGCAATGCCCACCGGCGAGCAGGGCGGTAACGTGCCGCGCGAAGTCCGCCGTGCTCTCGGCGACCAGGACATGCTCCCCGTCTCGGGCATCGATGCCCTCCAGGCCCCGGCCGGTGACCAGCACCGGCCGCGCCATGGCCATGGCCTCCAGTACCTTGTTCTGCACGCCGCGTGCGATGCGCAGCGGCGCCACGGCGGCAAGGGCGTGGGCCAGGTACGGCCGTACATCGGGGACGCGGCCGGTCACCGTGACGCCGTCGCCCTCGGCCAGTGCCCGCACCTCCGGGCCCGGGTTACTGCCCACCACGCAGAAAACCAGGCGCTTGTCCAGGCGCCGTAGCGCCGGGAACACCTCGCGGGCGAACCAGCAAACGGCGTCAACATTGGGCCAGTAGTCCATGGCGCCGGTAAACACCAGGGCCCGGGTCCCTGCGGGAAAGGGGTCGGCGTAGTCATCGCCCGGGGCGAAGTAGTCGGCGTTGACGGATTTCGCGTCTCAGGTAGGAATTTTGAAATCATGGCACCTGAGGTTGATAACGGTAGTTCAGGAATTCCATCAAGTGACTTCTTGGAGGAATACAGGTCTATGTTATTGGAAAGTGAGGATGAAGATAACGGACCTGTCTTGTTCAGGCAAATGCTAGAAAGAACGATCGCTGGCCCTGAAGCAGTTCTGGGTTTACTCGAGATGCTCCTCAGCAATACTTCCCAGATACGGACAAGTTGATAAAATAATTAAAAAGGAAGGTTTCAAAATAGATGAAGTAATTTATACAGTTATTGAAGGTGAAAACCCCATTACAATGTCCAAGTCTGCTGGATTGGCAGTCATAGAATTAACCACTATAT
>CAJWWA010000012.1 GCA_913048495.1 uncultured Halieaceae bacterium | reverse complement strand
CGTCCGTGGCCATCACGACGGGACGCGCTCCAGCCACAGGGCGCCGACGAGTCCGCCGGCGAGCGCGCCGAGGATCACGTGGGTGTTCGGCGGCAGCCAGCGCCAGGCCGCGTAAGCGGTGACGCCCGCGGCGATCCAGGTCACGGCCCGGCGCAGGTTGCGCTTGCCCACCAGCACCATGGTCAGCATGAAGCAGCCCATGACCATGTCGAGGCCGAAGGTCGCGGGCTCCGGGATGCCGGCGCCGAGGAGCAGCCCGGCGATGGTACCGGCCTGCCAGGTCGTCCACAGGGCAAAGCCGCCGCCGACGAGAATGCCGAGGTTGTTCCGGCCCTGCTGCAGGTCGTTGAGGTTCATCGCCCAGTTGGCGTCCGAGAGCATGGCGACCGCCCCGTAGCGGCGCCCCGGGGGCAGCAGCCGCAGCCAGGGGTAGAGGGTGGCGCCCATGAGCAGCATGCGGCCGTTGATGGCCAGGGTCGTCGCCAGCAGCGGTACCAGCGGCACCTGCGCGCCCCACAGGTCGAGGGCGGCGAACTGCGCCGTACCGGCAAAGACGACCGCACTCATGACGATGATCTCCAGCTCGGCGAGACCCGTCTCCCGGGCGGCGAGGCCCAGGGCGAGTCCGAACACGAACACGAAGGTGGAGATGGGCATCATGCGCCAGAAGCCCGCGCGGCAGTCCGCGAAGGTCAGGCTGGGCGCGTGTTGCGGGTCCATGGCGGCGGCTCCCGGGCAGCGGGTGGAGGAAGGCCGCATAGGGCCGGAAAAAGACGCGTACTTTACCAGCGCTGCGCGGTCGCTGCAGGGCGACAGGGTCGCCGGCGCCGTGGCAAGCTTCCCGCAGGAGCGGGTGAAAGGGCGACAAGCGATGAGACAGCACAGCCTGCGACCGGGCCTGGCCGCCGGCTTGCTGGTGCTGCTGGCGGCCTGCCAGGGCGGCCCCCGGCCCGCGCCGGGCGACGCACTGGCCCGCTGCGAAGCGCTGTTTGCGGCGCAGGATCGCGACGTCGAGGCGGCGCGGGTGGGGCGCTCCCACCCCCATCGCATCGAGGGCTTCCCCTATCTCCGCGTCACCCGCCTGCTTTCGAGCTATCGCGAGGCCGCGCTGGACCCGCAGCGGGCCGGGGCGTGGCTGGCACGGCTGGCCGAGGAGGATGCGCGGGCGCGCGGCACGGAGCTGGGCCTGCTGCCGCCGGCCGAGCGCGAGCGCCTCGCGGCGGACTGGCCGCCCGGTCCCGCGGCCGCCGCGGCGGCGTGCCGGGACCGCCTGCTGGCGCGGGACCGCGCGTCCCCGGAGCGCCTCGCGCTGCTCACCGAGCGTGCCGTGGTGGCAGACGAATACAGCACCGGCGCCCGGGTCTTCGGGCTTTACCCGCTGGCCGCTATCGGCCTGCGCGCCGGGGTGCTGCGCTGGCACGACGCGGTGCGGGCGCGCTGGCAGCTGCCGCGCGACGCGCTGGCCCGCGGACTGCCGCTTGCGCGCTACGCGCCCGGGGCCGCGGTCGAGCCCGCCGTCGGCCCGATACCGCGCGATGCGCTGGGCCTGCCGGCGCCGGCGCCTGGCCGGCTGTCGGCGCTCCTCGACCGGCATGCGCCGGTCTGGGTGGTCGCGACTGCCAGCGACGCGGACCGCCCGGGCGTTCCGCTGCTTACGCGCGACGGACCGACCGTCGACGCCGGGGTGCCGACGGTTTATCGCTACGCAACGGTAACCCGTTTCCGCGGCTCGCCGCGGCTGCAGCTCAACTACCTGGCCTGGTTCGGCGCGCGGCCGGCGGAGGGTGTGCTGGACCCGCTGGCCGGGGCGCTGGATGGCGTGATCTGGCGGGTGACGCTGGACGAGGCCGGCGCGCCCCTCGCCTACGACAGCGTCCATGCCTGCGGCTGTTACCACCTGCTGTTCCCCGTGGGCGACCTGCGCCCGTCGCCGGACCTCGGGTCACTGCCCGAGCCGCCGCTGGTGCTGCCGGCACTGGCGACGCCCGGGCCGGGGGAGCGCATGCACCTGTTCCTGGCCGCCGGTAGCCATTACCTGGAGCGAGCCTGGCCGGCGGCGCCGGCCGACGGGCAGCGCTACCGCGCGCTCGACCGGGAAGCGCTGTACCGTGTTGCCGGACCCGGTGGTGAGCGCAGCCTGTTCGACCCGGACGGGCTGGTGCCGGGCACCGCGCGCGGGGAACGCTGGTTCCTCTGGCCCAGCGGCGTGCGCTCGCCGGGCGCCATGCGCGAGCGCGGGCGCCGGGCCACGGCCTTTCTCGGCCGGCGCCACTTCGACGACCCGTTCCTCCTGGAAACGGTCTTCGGGGCGGGGGACGGGCAGGGCGCCGGGGCGGTCAGCCGCTGAGCAGCGCGTCCCGGCGGCGGAACAGCAGCAGCGCGACAACGGCCCCCGCACCGCCAAAGGCGGCGAGCACGAGCGGAAAGCCGAGGCGGTCCGCGGCCACGCCCATGAGCAGGCCGCCGAGGGCCGGGGCACCCATGGCGATCACCGTCCACAGGCTGAGCACGCGGCCGCGGAAGGCTTCGTCCACGGTCAGCTGCGCGAGGGCCTGGCTGCCGGTTCCCGCCATCGTCGTGATGAGGCTGACCAGGGCGATGAGGCCGCAGAAGGCCGTCAGGCCGTCGAGGAGGAGGGCGAGACCGAGGGCCAGGCCACCGCTGGCCAGGGCGCCGGCGACCAGGCCGAGGAGCCGCGTCTCGCGTCCGCTCTGGCGGCTGACGATGAGACCGCCGGCGATCGACCCGGCGCCGGCGCTGGCGGTGAGCGTGGCAAGGGTGGTCGAGTCGCCGCCGAGGAGCTGCCCGTTCAGCGCCGGAAGCAGCTCGATGACGGTGCGCCCGAGAAGCCCGTTGAGCAGCGTGAAGGCGAAGATCAGGCGCATGCCGGGGCTGTTGCGGGCATAGGCCACGCCCTCACGCAGCTGCCGCGCGAAGCTGCCGCCGGCCCGGGGCGGCGGCGCCGCCACGTCGCGCAGGGCCGCGAGGACCGGCAGCGCGCCGGCGAAGAGCAGGCCGGCCACCATGTAGGCCGCGGCTACGGAGAAATGGGCGATGAGCCAGGCGCCGGCCGCGGGGCCGAGGATGCGCGCGGTGTTGAAGGTCATGGCGGAGATGCCGATGGCGCTCGGCAGGGCATTGCGGCCGACGAGCCGCGGTACCAGGGCGAGGCGGATCGGCGTGTGCGCGGCGGTCGCGGCGCCCAGGGTCGTGGCCAGCACCAGCAGCGCGGGCAGCGTGAGCAGGCCCAGGGCCTCGGCGGCGCCGGCGGCGAGGGCGATAAGCGCGTGCACGGCGAGCGTGGCCATGATGCCGTTGCGGGGGTTGATGCGCTCGGCGAGGATCCCGAAGAGCGGCGACAGCAGGAAGGTCGGTGCCAGCATGAGGCCCGCGACCACGCCGACCCAGAAGGCGCTGCCGGTCAGCGCCCAGGCGCTGTAGCCCACCAGGAAACGCACGATCCAGCTGCCGAGCGTGGAGAACAGGCTGGAGGGAAAATAGCGGGCAAAGCGCGGTTCCGCGAACGCGGAGCGGCGCTCGCCGGGGGCCTCGGCGGACAGGGCAATCAACTCCCGGGGAGAAAAGGGCTGACACTATACCGCAGGGCGCCGCTACAATCGCCGCATGCCGGACCTCCATCGCTTCGACCCCCGCCGCCACCCGGTCGCCTGGCTGCTGCTCGCCTCGATGCTCGCGCTGGCGGCGCTCTGGCAGCTGGAGCGGGCCCGGCAGGGCATCGAGACACGGCCGCTCAGCGCGGGCGGCACACCGGGGACCGTCTACCTGGCGCGCGGCCGCGAGGGCCCGGCGCCGCTGGTGGTCGTGGCCCACGGCTTTGCCGGGTCCCGGCAGCTCATGCAGGCCCTCTCCTTCCACCTCGCCCGCGCCGGCTACACCGTCGTCGCCTACGACTCCGAGGGCCACGGCCGCAACCCGCTGCCCATGTCCGGAGACGTCACCGCCATCGACGGCACCACCCGCCTGCTGGTGGCAGAGCTGAGGCGCGTGATCGACGCCGCGCTGGCCCTCGCGGAGAGTGACGGCCGGGTGGCGCTCCTCGGCCACTCCATGGCCAGCGACATCGTGGTGCGGGCAGCGCTCGCCGATCCGCGCGTGGACGCCGTGGTCGCCGTGTCCATGTTCTCCGAGGCCATGACGGCCACCGCGCCGGAGCGGCTGCTCATGGTGAGCGGCGAGTGGGAAGGGCGCCTGCGCGCCGTGGCCCTGGATGCCGCGCGGCAGGTGGAGGCAGGCGCGGAGGAGAACGAGACTGTCGGCGCCGGGCCCGTGCGTCGCCGCGCGGCCGTCGCCCCGGGGCGTGAGCACCTCGGCGTGCTCTACAGCGCGACCACCCTCGAGGAGATCACGCGGTGGCTCCACGACACTTTTGCTGAAGACCGCGACAGCGCCGCCGAGCCCGCCGTGCGGCCGACCGGCGCCTGGATTCTCGTCCTCCTCGTCGCGATCGTCCTCGCCTTCCGGCCGGTGGCGGGGTGGCTGCCCGAACCCCTGCCACCCCCGGCCGAGCCCACGGCGAGGCGCTTCCTGCTGGCAGTGGCGCTGCCCGCGCTGCTGGTGCCGCTCGTCGCCGTGGCGGGCTACCGGCCGTTCCTGCCCGTGCTGGTGGCCGACTACCTCGCGCTGCACCTCGCCCTCTACGGTGTGCTGCAGTTGGCGCTGCTCGGCCGCTCACCGCTCGCCGGCAGCCGCGCCAGCGGCCGCGCCGTGGCCCTGCTCCTGCTCTGGGGGGTGGGCCTGTTCGGCCTGGCGCTGGACCGCTACGCGGCCAGCTTTCTGCCGAGCGGCGAGCGCTGGGCGGTGATCGCCGCGCTGGCGCCCGGCGCCGTTCTCTTCCTGGTGGCCGATGCGGTCGCCACGGACGCGGGGCACGGCAGGCTCTGGCGCCGGCTGCTCGCCCGCTTTGCGCTGCTCCTGTCGCTGGCGCTGGCCGCGCTTCTCGACCGGGAGCGGCTGGGCTTCGTGCTGCTGGTGCTGCCGGTTGTGCTGCTCTTTTTCTGCGTGCACGGCCTCATGGGCCGCTGGGTGGCGCAGCGCGCGGGGCCCCTCGGCGCGGGCATCGGTCTGGGGCTGGCGCTGGCCTGGGCCCTGGGGGTGAGTTTCCCGCTCTTTGCCGGGAGCTTCAGCTAACCCTGGCTGCAAGCCAGCGTTCGACGTCTTCGCGGACGATCTTTCCGGATGAGCTGCGGGGCAGCTCGTCGAAGTCGATGAAATGCAGGGCCTTGGGCACCTTGTAACCGGCCAGCTCCTCCCGGCAGCGCGAAATCAGTTCCCGGGCCAGTTCATCGGTGTCCGCGACGTCGCTGGCCAGGACGGCGACCGGCACTTCCCCCCACTTTTCGTCCGGCGCGGAGACCACGATGGCGTCGCGCACCCGGGCGTCCGACAGCAGGACGCCCTCGATCTCGGCGGGATAAATGTTCTCGCCCCCGGACTTGATCAGGTATTTCGCCCTGCCTACGAAATCGACCGTGCCATCCTCATTCCGGGTGAACAGGTCGCCCATGCGGAACCAGCCGCCGGCGAAGTCCCGGGCGTTGGTCTCCGGGTTGTTCCAGTAGCCGCTGAACAGTGTCGGCCCCTTGACCATCGCCTCGCCGGGGCTGCCGTCAGCCACGTCCTGCCCCTCGGCATCGACCAGGCGCAGCGCGCAGAGGGAGTTCAGCGACTTGGACAGGCTCGTGGGCACGACGCCCGGCGCGATGACGCCGCGCGAGGCGGGTGCGATGCCGGTCTCCGTGGCGCCGAAGGTGTTGAGGAAAGGCGATCGGAGTCGCTGGCTGACAGCAGCTATCTGTGCCTTGGGCAGCAGGTCTGCCATCGCGCCCACCCGCTTGATGCCGACGGGCTCCGTGCCGGTCGCGTCCAGCGCCTCGAGCAGGCGCTCGATGGTGGCGGGCACCAGTATCAGCCACCCGAGCCGGGCGGTACCGATGGTCTCGACGATAAAGTCGATGTCGAAGCCGTCGGCCACGTAGACGGTCCCGCCCATGGCGAGCGTCGAGATACTGTGCTCGGTGCCACCCATGTGGAACATCGGAGACCAGGCCAGGAAGCCGTCCTCCGGCTCCACGTCGAGATCGGTCTGCAGCAGGGTCATCCGCGCAATGATCGCGCGCTGGCTGATCAGGGCTGCCTTGGCGGGGCCGGTGGTGCCGCTGGTGTAGAGGATCAGCAGCCCCGCCTCGGTGTCCTGCGCCGGCGGCGGCAACGCCCCCGCGGGCTCTTCGATCCAGGCTTCGTAGTCCTCCCCGAGTGATCGGGCGGCGATGCCGAACTGCTCCGCCAGGGCGGTGCCCGTTTCCGCGAAGCGCGGCGAATAGAGCAGCAGCCCCGGCGTGACCAGGCCGACGCAGTGCTCCAGCTCTGCCTTGCGCAACCGCCAGTTCTGGCACGCAACGATGGCGCCGATGCGGGCCGCTGCAAGGTGCAGCTCGATGTACTCGATGCGGTTCTCCGACAGCACCGCGATGCGGTCACCGGGCCGGATTCCGGCGCTTTCGAGGCGGCTCGCCAGGGCGTCGACGCGGCGCCGTGTCGTCCGGTAGCTGAAGCTGCGTGCCTTGTCCTTCAGGGCCGTTTTCCCGGGTTGCCGCAGGGCCTGCTCGGCGAACAGTTCGTACACGGTGAGCCGGCCCGCGGCGCGGATTGCCGCCAGGTTATCGTCACTTTCCGTCAGCGTGCCTGGACGTTCCATCGTGCTCTCCGTTCTGTTGAGGTCGGTGTCTGCGATCACCAGGTGCGGGTAACGCCGGCACCGGGTGCGCCGGCTTCCAGGCCTCGCCGGTCGACGCCGAGCCGGTCGGCGAGTGCGGCGATACCGCCGGCGACATGGTCGGGGAGCTCGAGCGTTTCGCCGGCGTCCGCTGCCTTCCCGGCACCCGGCAGCCGGCAGTCGTTGGCGGCGAGGTAGTCCCGGAATGCGCCGACTCGCTGCGCCCAGGTCTCGCGCTCTCCGAAGCGGTTGAGATCCAGCAGGCAGAACAGGGCGCCATTGGTGAAGCCGCTCTCCCTGCGCTCGCCCGCCATGAGATTCCCGGCCAGGGCTGCGAGCAGTTCACCGGCGACCATCAGCCCGAAGCCCTTGTGGCCGGCGCTTCGCCCCCCGAGCGGTCGGAGCGCTGCGACGCCCGCCAGGAAATCCTCGGGGTCGTCCGTTGCCTTGCCGTCGTCCCGGACGAGCCAGTCCGGATCGAGGCGACCGCCGGCGTTGGCGACCTCCCGAATGCGGGAGCCGGAGGTCTGGGAGGCCGCGAAGTCGATGATGACGTGATGGTCCATAGCGCCGCAGGCAGGCACGCCGACGGCGATCGGGTTGGTTGACAGGACGCGGCTCGCGCTGCCCGGCCCCGCGACATTGCGTGCGCCGCCGCCCGTATTGGTAAAGGCCAGGAAGATCGCATCGCGCTCGCAGGCCAGCTCTGCCCACTCACCGAGACGGCCCAGGTGTGTGCCATCGACGATACCGGCGGCTGCGATGCCATGCTCTGGCAGCGCCCGCAGGCAGTGCTCAACGGCAAGCGCCGCGGTGAGCTGACCGAAGGCGCGGCGCCCGTCCACGCGCGTGATGGCACCGCCCAGCGAAGTTGCTTCCGGTGTCGACGCCGGGTCGATCAGTCCTTCGTCGATCAACTCCGCGTAAAGAGGCAGCAGGGCCAGCCCGTGAGTGGGTGTATCCCGCTGATCCGCGAGCACCAGGGACGTTGCGACGCGGGTAGCCGTCGCCGGCGGTGCGCCGAGGGCGCGGAAAAGCTCACTGGCCAGTTCAATGGCGGTGGAGACTCGGATTCTCATCGTGCCTCGTGCGGTTCGTTATTGTTAACTTGCTTGACACGAGCAAGAATCTAGGCCACTTTGAAATCCACCGCAAGCAAAACCATAAAATCGGCGGGGAAATGAACGACTCGACGGCAAGTCAATTCAAAGTCTGGGCCTTCCTCAGGCGCAATACGGCACTGCTCAGCCACGATGAGTACCGGGCCGGCCATGTCGGCTTTCACTGTGGCAACACGCGCCGTCTCAAGGGCATCCGCGGCTACACGGTCAATATCCATGACGAGCGTGCCGATCTCGGCCGCGCACTGGCGGCCACCGGTGCGGTGACAGTCGAGAACGAGCCGCAGGGATTCCTGGACCTCTGGGACGGGTTTCCTGCCGTGCATTTCGACGACCGGCAGCGGTGGACGCAGGCCGGAACGCCGGAGCCGACGCGCGCGACGGAGGATGGGCTGGTTGAAGACCCGGACTGGACGCTGTCGGATGGTCCGTTCCTGTTCGACCGGGTAGCGCCGACGACGACGCAGTTCCGTTCCTACCACACCCGCGTCGAAGAGCACGTCATACAGCCGGTGCTGCGGGCGGAGGCGCGCCCCTACAAACTAGTCCAGTTTTTCCGCGGTGCCGAGGGCCTGGCGCTCGACGCGCTTCGAGAGCAGCTATTGACGGAGTATACGCCGCTCTGCAGCACCTTCAGCGGCCTGAACGGCCTGGTGCTCAATCTGCGCGATCCGGACATCGATGCAGCCGTGCAGGGCTATTACCCGGAGGATCACTGGTGCTTCACGGCGGAGGGGCGCGCTTTTCGAGAGGCCTTCTTCGGCCTCTGGGACGGCGCGCTGGAGCTCTGGTTCGATCACGCCGATGCGTTCGTGGCGGCGCGTGCGGCGCATCCAATGCTGCCGACTCTCAACGAGCTGGAGCGGGGGCTTTTCTCCGCGCTCTGGTACGTCGCCGTGGACGAGAACGTCATCGTCATGCCGAACCGGCAGCCGGCGCCCGACTTTTATTACCGCTGACCGGCCAGGGAGAAACAGCATGCTCAAGGTCTTCGGTTTCGTTCGGCGCCACGAGCGCCTCAGCCACGACGAGTATCGCGCGGCACACGCCGGCTATCACAACTCCTATGGACGTCGACTTAACGGGATCCGCGGCTATCTCCTCAACGTGCGCGCCAACCGAACGCCGGAGAGTGTCTTTGCCGACGAGGCGGGCTACCTGACCGGGGGCAGGCCTGACGACTTTGACGACCGCTGGGACGGCTACGGCCAGCTGATGTTCGATTCCCTGGCGGCCTACCTGAGCGCCAAGAGCCCGGCTCGCGACCGCCCCGGCCCCGCCGGCCTTGAAGACGATCAGGCAGTTGCCGCAGTCGGTGGCGACGCGCCCTACCTGTATAGCGGGCCACCGATCCAGTTCCACGTCGCCGAGCAGGTCATCGTCCCGGTGCGTCGGCCGGAGCACAAGGTTTTCAAGGTGGTCCACTTCGCCCGCAGGAATCCCGCCCTCGATGCCGAGGAGTTCCGTGCCCGCTGGTATGGCAGCTATGGCTCGCTCAGTCGTGGTGTCCCCGGCCTGCTGGGCCACGTGCTGAACGTGCCGACGGCGCTCGATGTCATGACCGGGTTCTTTACCGAGGAATCCGGTGCATTTTCCGCTGATGCCGCAGCCCGGCGGGGGGCCTTCCATGCCTGCTTCGACGGTATCGCCGAATACTGGTTTACCGGGCCGGAGGCCTTCCGGTCCTGGCGCGAAGCGCAGTCAGCGGCGCTGCGGGAGCTGGAGCGAGAACTCTTCGCGGGCTTTTTCTTCCAGGAAGTTGACGAGACCGTTGCCGTGCTTCCCGACCGGCTGCCACCCGCACCCTTTTACCACCGCTAAGCGAAGGAACCCGCGACTATGCCTGCAACGATGGACGCCACTGCGCTGAAAGCGCTCCTGCAGCACACCTATTTCGACAATGTCGATGGAGCCAGGGCAGAGGATGCCGTGAAGGCTTTTACGCCGGACGTGCACTGGCAGCATACGCAGGTCTGGGCGCACGATGGACACGATGCCCGCCACACGGACAGCCTGCACGGGCAGGATGCGCTGCACGACTTCCTGGCGGAGCGCGTGAAGCAGATGCAGGTAATCCGCATCACCCATCACGTCGACGAGGTCGTGACCGATGGAGACCGCGGCGCTTTCCGCGCACGGGTGGTCGGGCCGGACGGCAGCAGCAAGGGCTTCGTCGGCTGGGTGGAGCTGCGCGACGGTCTCCTGCAGCGCTACATCGTCATGCCCGAGCACCCGGGGGCCTGAGGGCGCACGCTGCGATGGACGCCGACCTGGAAACGCGACTCCGACGCCTGGAGGATCGGGCCGAACTCGGCGAGCTGGTCGCCCGCTATGCGCTCGCCGTCGACGATCGTGATTTCGAGACGCTCGCAACACTGTTCACCCGTGACTGTGTCTTTGACAACGTCAAGGGCGTGGAGCAGGGCAGGGATCGTGTCGTCGCCTACTATCGCGAGCGCCTTGCCGAGTTCGGCCCCACGTACCATATTCCGCATATGCAGACCCTGGACTTCGACGGTCCGGGCGCGGCGAGGGGCACGGTGATGGCCCACGCGGAGCTTGCCATCGACGGCGTCACCTATGCGGTCGCGTTGCGCTACATCGATGACTACCGGCGCGAGGAGGGGCAATGGCGCTTCCGGGAGCGCAAGGTGAGTCAACTCTATGCCATGCCCCTGGCCGATCTGCCGGGGGGGCTCGCACAGGAACTACGCAAGCGCTGGCCGGGCACCGAGCCGGCGGCGGGCGACTGGCCGGTGGCGCCATGAGCCCTGCGTGGAGCAAAGCAGTAGGTGGGATTCCGGGCCTGGCGGCCTTCGTGGCGCCGCGCCCGCTCCAAGAGCAAGGTCGACTCCATCAATAAACATAGCTAGCTAATCATAGTCAGGAGACCTCCATGACAAAGCAGACTCGCAAGGCCCTTTGCACCAAATGTCTTAACCCGCGCGGTACCACTGGTCCGCAGCGTCCGATTGCAATGGCGTCGGCGGTTGTTATTGCCGGCCTCAGTCTCGCGGCAGGCAGCGTACAGGCGCAGCAGTCGGGTCCCCGCCTCGAGGAGGTGGTGGTGACCGCCCAGAAGCGCGGCGTCGTCGAGAACGCACAGGATGTCCCGGTGGCGATCTACGGCTTCACCGGCGACATGCTCGACCGGGCGCTCGTGACGGACCTCGCAGACCTCGGCCAGCTGGTTCCCGCTGCAGACCTGCCGCCGACCTCGCCGATCCGCGGCTACGCCAACTTCAACATCCGCGGCATGGGCACGATCGGTACGGTGACGACGGAGGACCCGACGGTCTCGCTGGTGGTCGACGGCATGCCTCTCGGCATTGCCGCGGGCGGTGTCCTCAATGTCTACGACCTGGAGTCGGCGGAGGTGCTGGCGGGGCCGCAGGGCACCCTGTTCGGTCGCAACACGACGGGGGGCGCGGTCGTTATGCGTACGCGGCGTGCCAGCGGGGAGACCGGAGGTCGTCTCGATGCGGGCATCGCGACCTACGGTCACCTCGAGCTCGCAGGCGCGCTGGAAACGGCAACCGACGACGGCGCGCTCGCCGGACGCCTCGCCTTCCAGTACAAGGAGAACGACGATATCTTCGACAACGTCGCGGGCCCGGACGTCGGCGAGAGCGAGTTCTACATGGTGCGCCCGTCCGTCCGCTGGCGCCCTGCCGACAGCGTGACCGTGGACGTCGTGGCAGAGTTCGGCAAGGACGAGGGCGACGGGCCCGCTGCCCGCAACATCTTCGATGAACGGACGACGGTCTCCCAGTCGGGCTTCGTGCCGCCCGAGCACAAGTTCGACCTCGCCCTCAACAACCCGAACACCAACGACCTCGAATGGTCCCACATCATCGCCGAGGTCAACTGGGAGGTCGCCGGTGGCGTGTTCACCTCGGTGACCGGCACCCGGGAGATGGAGCAGGTCAACGAAGTCGACAGCGACGGCTCGGCCCTGTCGATCTTCAATTTCAACCCCTTCATCGACCAGGAGCAGTTCTCCCAGGAGCTGCGCTGGTCCGGCCCGATCGGTTCCAGCCTCAACCTGACCACCGGTGCCTACTTCTTCTCGCAGGAGCTCGACTACAAGGAGCGCCGCGTCATCTTCGACGGTGCGGTTACGCCCGCGCTGCGCTCCGAGCAGGAGCACGACCAGTGGGCACTGTTCGCGCAGGGCACCCTGGATCTCACGGACCGGCTGCAGCTGCTGGCGGGGCTGCGCTACACGGAAGAAACCAAGGAGATCCAGGTCGCCAGCTTCGGCAACTGCGACTTCGAGTTCACCAGCTGTACCTTCGACCAGGACCTGGACGAGACCTGGGATAACGTGGGTGCCAAGCTCGGCCTCAATTTCCGACTCAGCGATGACTGGCTGACCTGGGTCTCATGGACCCGCGGTTTCCGCAGCGGCGGTTTCAACGGGCGCAACCCCAACCCGCAGACGCCCGCGGGGCCCTTCGACGAGGAAACGGTCGACGCCTTCGAGGTGGGGTCGAAGCTTACCTTCCTCGATGGCGCCGGGCGCCTGAACGCCGCGATCTACTACAACGAGTTCGACGACCTCCAGCGCACGATCCTGAATGCAGACAACCTGCAAACGGTGGAGAACGCGGCCGCAGCAACGATTTCGGGGGCGGAGCTGGATGTGGCCTGGTCGGCGACCGAGCACCTGACTTTCTTCGGCGGGTTTGCCTACGTGGACGCCGACTATGATGAGTTCAACGGCCTCGACGTGGATTTTCCGGCAGACGGCATACCGGATCCGGAGCGCGCCAAGGAACTCGACTTCTTCAACGTTGCCAAGTACTCCGCGTCAGGCGCGGTCGAGTATGGCGGTCTCGACCTTGGCGGCGCCGGTATGCTCGATCTGAGAGCGAGCTTCTACTGGAAGGACGAGTTCCCTTCGAACATCCGCAACTACATCATCTACGACGAGATCTTCGTGGCGCAGGCGAGCGCAACGCTGCACCTGCCGGGTGATCGGCTGCAGTTGACGGTCTACGGTGAAAACCTCACCAACGAGCAGTACGGCCAGGGCGCGGCTGCGACGGGGCTGTTCTTCGTCGATTTCATCGCGCCACCGCGGATCTACGGCGCACGCGTCACTTATCGCTTCTGAGGTCATTGCCCCGCCCGGCAGCGATGCCGGGCGTCTTCCACGGGAGACAACCTGCCATGCAGGAGTCATTGAATTCGCTCGTTGATCGCCTCGTCGCCGGCGATGTACAGGTCGACCCGGCCGGGGTCTACCGGCGCTTGCGCGCAGAGGCGCCGGTGCACTGGCACGAGGGAATGCAGGTCTGGATGCTGACCCGTTACGACGACGTGCGCCGGGTGCTGCGGGACTCTGAAGACTTCGCGCCACTGACGGAAGGGCCGGGAACGCCGATCTTCGGGCGCACGATCCTGCAGATGACGGGACGCGAGCACAGCCGGAAGACCGCCATCGTCGCCCGCCGCATGCGCAATCCCCGGCTGCTCGCCACGGAGCTGCGAGCGAACGTTGAGCGACGCTCGGAGCAGCTGCTCGATGAGCTGGGTGCGCCCGGCGGGGTCGTGGATCTCAAGGCGGCCTACACCTCACCGCTCCCGCTCGCGGTGATCACGGACCTGCTGGATGTTCCCCAGGGGGTGCACTGGGTCGACTGGTACGACGCGCTGGCAGCCGGCGGTGTTGGCAGCATCACCGGCGATGTCGCGCTGCGGGAGCGCGCACTCAGGGCGCGGGACGAGGTCTTTGCCTACATCGGCCCGATCATCGAGGAGCGCCGCCGCTCGCCAGGCAGCGACCTCCTGTCGGATGTCGCCAGCATCGAGTACGAGGGCGTGCGATTGACCCAGGACGAGGCGCAGGCCTTCATCGCCTTCCTCCTGACCGCCGGTGTGGAGACCACGGACCGCGTGTTGTCCAGCCTGCTTGCTTTCCTGGCGACAGAGCCGGCCCTTTGGCAGGAGTTGCGCGCCGACAGGTCGCTGGCGCTGGCGGCATGCGCGGAGGCACTGCGCCTTTTCCCGCCGGTCCAGGCATTGACGCGCCGCGTGACGCGAGACCTTTCTGTTCGCGGTGTCGACCTCAGGGAAAACCAGCGGGTGCTGATCGTGCTGGCATCGGCAAACCGGGACGAGGCGGTGTTTGAAGCGGCGGACCGGTTTCAGCTGGAGCGATTCCAGGAGGCGCCGGAGCGTGAGTTCACCGGGGCCAGCAGCATCCTGTCCTTCGGTGGCGGTGAGCATCACTGCACCGGTGCACAGCTCGCTCGCGTCGAGATGGAGGTGGCGCTCGAGCACCTGCTGTCGCGTTATGTCCGGATCGAGCAGGATCGGGAAATGCCGGCGGCGCAGGGCTTTATCCTGCGCTCTCCGCGGGCCGTACCGGTCCGCCTCGAGGCGGCAGCGTGAGCGGTGAACAGCCCGCGGGCTGGGGACGCCTTCGGGGCCGCGTTGCGGTCATCACGGGCGGGGCCAGCGGCATCGGCGAGGCGACGACCCGGCGCTTTGTTGCCGAGGGCTGCCGGGTCGTCATCGGCGATGTGCAGGAAGCGCGCGGCCGCGCGCTGGTCGAGGCCCTCGGGCCCGCCGCGCAGTTCCAGCGCTGCGATGTGACCGATCCGGCGCAGGTCGAGGCGCTGGTCGCCCGTGCGGTCGACAGTGAAGGTCAGCTCGATGTCATGTTCAACAATGCAGGTATTGTCGGCTGCAAGGGCCCCGTGGACGAGCTGTTGCCCGAGGAGTGGAAGGCAACGCTGGACGTTCTCCTGAACGGTGTCTTCTACGGCATGAAGTACGCCGCTGCGGTCATGAAGCCGCAGGGCTTCGGGTCGATCATCAGCATGTCGAGCGTGGCGGGGATTAGCGGTGGGCTGGGCCCGACCGCCTACACGGCGGCCAAGCATGCGGTGATCGGGCTGACAAAATCGATGGCGGCGGAACTCGGTGCCTATGGTATCCGGGTCAATGCCATCGCTCCCTATGCCATGGTCACGCCGATGGTATCGGACGTGTATTTCGAGGACCCGGATGCCATCGATGCCACTCGCGAGCTGCTGGCTCAAGGGTCGCCGCTCAAGAACCGGGCCGGTACCGCCGAGGATGTCGCCAACGCCGCGCTGTGGCTGGCGAGCGACGAGTCCGGCTACACCAGCGGCCACACGCTGACCACGGACGCCGGCTTCACGGTCGGCGCGCGCAGCGAGCCGCCGCGTTTCGCCGAGCGCAAACCGATGCAGCGGGAAGGCGGTAAGGCCGGCCTGCCGTCTAACGACGACTGAGCCCGCCTTCCCTGTTTATCCGCACCCTCCGAGAAGAGCAGCAACGAGGAAAATGATGAGTCCAGACACCGCCGTCAATACCGGAGCCGATTACCCAAGCCCTCGCCGAGCCTGGGGCGTGACGTTCCTGCTGACGGTGGTGTTCGTCTTTTCCTTCGTCGATCGGCAGATCCTGAACCTGCTGGTCGGCCCCATACAGCAGGATCTGGACCTCAACGACACGCAGGTGAGCCTCCTGCAGGGTTTCGGGTTCGTCGCGACGTACGTGTTGTTGTCCATTCCCATCGGCCGGCTTGTGGACACGCGGCGACGCATATCGATTATTGCCTTCGGCGTGGCTTTCTGGAGTCTCGCCACGGCGGCCTGCGGCCTGGCGCGCAGCTTCACGGGCTTATTCGTCGCCCGAGCCGGTGTCGGCGTAGGCGAGGCTACGCTGACACCGGCGGCCTGGTCACTGCTCGCAGACTATTTCCCACCGCATCGTCGCAGCCTGCCGTTCAGCGTTTTCCTGATGGGGCCGTACCTCGGCGTCGGCATCGCCATGATCGCCGGCGGCTTGGTCATGGAGGGCCTGGCCGGCCAGGGGCCCTTGACGGTGCCGGGGGTCGGGGCGCTGGCCCCCTGGCAGGCGACGTTTTTTGTGGTGGCCGCACCGGGCATCGTCCTCACTGCAATGTTGCTGCTGATCCGGGAACCGGCGCGCAAGGGCCTCAAGACAGGCACCACACCCGTTGCCGTGGGTTACGGCGATATCGTGGCGTGGGTGCGAGCGAACCACCGCGTCTACGTCGCGTTGCTTATCGGCGTGCCCTGCATTGCTCTGGTGCTCTATGGCCTGCAGGCCTGGATACCCACCTACCTGCTTAGGGTGCATGGTATGAGCCTCGGCGAGGCGGGTACCCAGTACGGCGCCATCGCCCTGATCGCCGGCTCCCTCGGGGTACTCTCCGGGCCTTTCGTGGGACGTTACCTTGAGCGCCGCGGCCACAGTGATTACCAGCTGCGCGTCTGTGTCATGGCATTGGCACTCATCGGGCCGGGGCTCGCGGCACTGGCGGTAGCGCCCTCGGCGGGCACCGCGCTCGTTTGTATTGCCGTGGTGAGTTATCTCGTGCCGCTGCCCTTGGCGCTGGTGGCAACGGCCCTGCAGAGCGCAACACCGAACCAGATGCGCGGTGTGCTTGTCGGCGCCTACGTCGTGACCAACAACGTCATCGGCCTTGCCTTCGGCCCCAGCATGGTGGCCCTTGCCACGGACTATCTTTTCCGGGACCCCGCAGCCGTCGGCAAGTCCCTGGCCCTTGTCGGCGTGATCGTCTCGCTCGTCGGTATCTTCCTCATCGGCCGCGCTTTGGAACCGTACCGGGTTTTGCTCGAGGCGCATGGGGTTGATCACTGACCCGGTGGCGGCGCCGGCCCGCGGCGCGGGGAAAGTGCTGGCCACGAAGCACATTCCTTACTATGATCGACAACGCTTGCTTTGAGCAAGCAAGTAAAAACCCAGGCACCAGGCAACGAGGCAGGCAAGCAGCACGGAGAAAAGACGTAACAGGTAACACAGCAAGCAAGGGTGGCCCCGGGTCACCACAAATCCTCAAACAAACCAATAAGCAAGGGGAATTCCTATGTCCAAGGCTTTCATAGCACCTCCCATCACGCTGGCGGCGGCGGTCGCGGCGCTCACCCTCCTGCCCGCGCAGGCCGGTGCGGCGGAACGCACGGGAATGCTCGAAGAGATCGTGGTCACCGCTCGAAAAAAGGAAGAGTCGCTCCAGGATCTTCCGCTTTCTGTGACCGCCATGACCGGCAATCAGCTCCGGGAGACGATGGTCAGCAACATGGAGGATGCGCAGCATGGCATGGCGAACGTGAACTTTGCCGTGCGGCTCGGTTCCGCCGTGCCTACGATCCGTGGCGTTGGCTTCTCCATTCTCAATAATGGCACCACGGCCAACGTGGCCATGCATGTCAACGGGGTCTACATCGGTCGCCCCATGGCGGTCGCATCGAGTTTCTTCGATGTAGAGCGCCTCGAGGTCGTGCGCGGTCCTCAGGGTACGCTCTACGGCCGGAATGCCACTGGTGGTGCAGTGAATATCATCACCAATGCGCCTACGGAGGAACTCGGCGGCTATCTGAACCTGACGCTCGGCAATTATGACCGCATGGCCCTGGAGGGCGCGCTGTCAGGGGCACTGGTCGAGGACCGTGTGCTCGGCCGCCTGGCGATCAGGACCGACCGCCATGACGGCTGGGGCAAGAACCTGGTCACCGGCAGTGATGTAGATTCACAGGACCTGCAAGCCCTGCGCGGCTCGCTGCGCTTCCTGGTCTCCGACGACTGGACCGTCGACTGGAACACGGAACTCTATCACCAGGACGACAGCATGTTCGGCATGAAGTTCGGGGGGCGGACGAACCCCGAGTTTGATCTCGCCGGGGTCCTTCTGGGCGGTGAGGCTTTCCCTATCGGCAGCCGCGATGTCGCCACGGAGCGGGATATCGTCAACAAGCGGGATGTCTTCGCTACTGATGTGACCGCTAACTGGACGGGCGAAAGCTACAATTTCAAGTCGATCACCGGCTATCGAAAGACCAAAGTGAATGTCGAATCCGACATCGACGCGACCAGCGTCAGGGTGTTCTCGGGCCCCAATCGGGAAGAGGACGCGATTCAGTTCAGCCAGGAGTTCCAGCTCGGCTATGACAGTGACCGCCTCGACTGGATTGCAGGTGCATTCTATTTCTACGAGTCCAACGACGTGCGCACGGTGGCGATTGACGGCTACAGTCTGCCGAACGGCAGCGCGCCTTTCTATCCGCGCGAGGGTGGTGAGTCGATCCTCTTCTTCCAGAACGGGGGCACGGTGGACATGACCTCCTATGCCATCTTCGGCGAGGCTACCTACAACATCAGCGACGCCTGGTCCGCCACCCTGGGCCTGCGCTACACCTACGAAGAAGTCGAGATGAAGGACGAGTTTGCTCCAGTCCCGGGCAATTTCCGCGACTGCCAAGCCCTCGACTGTGAAATCGACTTCACCAACCTTTCGCCGCGTTTTATCGTAAAGTACGAGCCTTCGGATAACTGGATGTTTTTCGCCAGTGTGTCCGATGGGTTCAAGAGCGGCGGATTCTCCCTCGGGGCGAGAGCACCGGCCTTCGACGAGGAAATTATCCGCAGCTTCGAACTGGGCGCCAAGGCCACGCTTTTCGAAGAGCGCCTGCAGCTTAGCCTGACGGCTTTCGACTACGACTACGAGGACCTGCAGGTTACCAAGGTGCTCGACGCCGTTGCCCTGACGGAAAACGCGGCCAACGCGTCTATTTCCGGCGTTGAGCTGGAACTCAAGGCGCTCGTCACTGACCGGCTTCAACTCGACTTTTCCCTCGGTATGCTGGACGCAGAGTTCGATGACTTCGAGTCACAGAACCCAAGCTTCCCCGGGACTCCACCGCAGGACCTGGCTGGTAACCAGCTGCCACAGGCACCGGACCTGACCGCGAGCGTTGCCGCGGAATACAGCTGGGACCTGGCCAATGCGCAGTTGACGGCGCGCGGTGAGTTCACCTATTCCGACGAGTACTACCTGACGGCGTTCAATGAGGAGCCGGATTACCAGGACTCCTACGAACTGGTGAATCTTTTCCTCACCTATCGCAACGAGAACGGCATGAGTGTAGGCGCATTCGTTCGCAACCTCGATGACGAACTCGTCAAGACGTCTGGGTATACCACCATTGTCAGCCTTGGCACACCGTCCTTCACGGCGTATCTGCCGCCGCGTACGTACGGGATTACCCTTGGCTATGAGTTCTAGCGGCTTGCGCTAGGGGCTTGGCCCCGGCGCCTTTCGGCGCGGGGGTCTTTTTTGTTCTGCTGCGTTCTTGCCGTGGCGATCGCCCGGGGAGGCTCTGATCATGGATCGATTGAAGAACAAGGTGGCGATCGTCACCGGTGCCGCCGGGGGACTTGGCTCTGCGATCGTTCGTCGGCTGCACGACGAGGGGGCGTCTGTCGTGATGACCGACCGTGATGAGGGCGCGGTAGGGGCCCTGGCGGCAAGCTACAGCGAGCGTGTCCTTGCCCTTGCTCATGATGTGACCGACGAAGAGGCCTGGCGGCGCGTGATCGCTGACACTGTTGAACACTTCGGGGGGCTCGACGTGCTCGTCAACAATGCGGGTATCGTTCACGTTGGCACTGTGGAAGAGACCACCCTGGAGGACTTCCGAAATGTCAATGCGGTGCACAGCGAGGGCACCTTCCTTGGCTGCAAGCACGCCCTTCCCGCCATGCGGGCCAGCGGTGATGGCAGCGGCTCGCTGATCAATATGTCGTCGGTGACGGCGATCGGCGGTTTTCCCTATGTCATCGCTTACGCGGCAGCGAAAGGTGCGATCCGCAGCATGACCAAGGCAATTGCCGCCGGCACCTCGGCGAAGGGAGAGCCGATCCGCTGCAATTCGATCCATCCCGGGCGGATTGACACCGCCATGGTGGCGTCCTGCGGGGAGGATCGTGAAAAGATGGGCGACCGCCGCAGCGCCGGCAACGACAACCCGCCGGGCGAGCCCGATGATGTGGCCTACCTCGTCGTGTATCTCGCTTCTGACGAGTCTGCCTGGATGAACGGTTCCGAACTGGTCATCGATAACGGGGCCACGATAACGGACGGTAACGTATCGCTGCGGGTCCGGCGTTAGCCCGACCCGTTTCAGCCGGCCGAGCGCAGCCACTCCCCCGCACGGCGGGCACCAGGGGGAGCTGTCAGGCCGCCCCGGCGAGCTTCAGGCGCAGGCGGCGGAGCCAGGACAGACGCTCGATGAAGAGCCTGCCGTCCAGGTGGTCCATCTCGTGCTGCAGGGCAACGGCATGCATGCCCGCCAGGTCCTTCTCGATGGTGTCGCCGTGGATGTCGCGGGCGCGCATGCGCACCTGCGTGTGGCGCACCACGTTGCCGACGATCCCGGGTACGGACAGGCAGCTTTCCTCGACCAGGCCGGGCTTCTTCCGCGCCAGGATCTCCGGGTTCAGGTAGACCTCGGGCGCCGAGCGATCTTCCGAGAGGTCCATCACCAGCACCTGGCGCAGGTCGCCGACCTGCGGTGCCGACAGGGCGATGCCGGTGCTGCCGTAGAGGGTGTCGAGCAGGTTGGCGGCGAGCTCCGCCACGTCCGCGCCGAAGTCCGTTACCGGCTCGCAGGGCGTGTTCAGGCGCGGGTCGGGGTATTCGAGAACCGGTAACTGGGCCATGGCGTGTTCCTCAGCCGGCGCCGCCGCGGGCGGCGAGAGCGGCGTCCGGGGCCGCCGGGCGCCCCTCGAGCACGGCGCTGCGCGCGTGGCGCAGCAGCGGAATCGTGGCGACGATGGTCAGGGCGAGCAGGCCCAGCTCGATAGCGTAGACGATCGCGTAGCCGGCGGCGGCGCCGCTGAAGCCCCAGGGCAGGCTGGCGCCCGAGAGCGCGGCGGTGGAGAGGTCGCGGATGGTGCCGGCGAAGGCCAGGGCGAGACCGGCGGCGGTGGCCTGCACGGCGCCCCAGGCACCGAGGGCGAGGCCGGCCTGCGAGACCGGCGCCCGGTTCATGGTGGCGGTGAGCGTGCCGTGCGCGAAGAGGGCGCCGCCGTAACCGATGAGGAAGTTGCCGACCAGGAAGAACGGCAGGATTGCCGTGGGGACCGAGGCCAGTACCAGGGCGAAGGCGGGCAGCCCGATGAGCGCCCCGGCCCGGGCGACGGCGTAGGCCTCCATGCCGCGCTGGGTGATCCACACGGCCGAGGCGAAACCGGTGAGGCCGCCGATGGCGAACAGGGCGGTGAGCTTGGTGGTGTAGCTCACGGACAGCCCGAGCACCTCGCCGCCGAAGGGCTCGAGGAGCACGTCGGCCATGTTGAAGGCGATGGTGCCGAGGCCGACGATGGTCAGGCGCAGGATGGCACTGCTGCCCTCGCAGAACTTGGCCCAGGACTCGGCAAAGGTCGGGTCATCCTGCTGCACGGCCGCGCCCCGCGGCGGGCGCCGCGTCTCCTGTTTCCACAGGGAGATGATGTTCAGCGCCACGGTCGCCACGGCGGCCCCCTGGATCACCTGGATCAGGCGGCCCGGCGAGAAGTTGGCCAGGGCCGCGCCGAAGAGCAGCGCCGTGGCGATCATGCCGAGGAGCTGCATGACGTACATGAGCCCGACGACCTTGGCGTGCGATTCCTGCGGCGTCAGGTCCGTGGCCAGGGCGAGGCCGGCGGTCTGGGTCACGTGGACGCCGGCACCGACGAGCAGGAACGCCAGGGCCGCGGAAATGTAGCCGACCCAGACCGGCGCTGTCGCCGCCTGGTCCTGTCCCGCCAGCACGAGGATGGCGAAGGGCATGATGGTAAAGCCGCCGAACTGGGCCAGGGTGCCGTTCCACATGAAGGGGACGCGGCGCCAGCCCAGCTCGCACTTGTGCGTGTCGGAGCGATGACCGATGAGCGCGCGGAAGGGCGCGAAGGCCAGGGGCAGCGCCAGCATGATGCCGACCAGGGAGGCCGGTACGTCGAGCTCGACGATCATCACCCGGTTCAGGGTGCCGACCAGCAGGACGAGGGCCATACCGACGGAGACCTGGAACAGCGACAGGCGCAGCAGCTTGGACAGGGGCAGGTCCGGCGTGGCGACGTCGGCAAAGGGCATGTAGCGGGTGCCCGCTTCTGCCCACGCGCGCATCATCTTGAGGCCGAAACGGTTCATTCGGGTGCCGCTATCCTCACTACTGACGGACCGGCGCCGGGAGGCACCTGTCCTTTATCGTCCGCAGAGGCTAGCAACCGCGGCGGGGAAGCGTCAAGCCAGCTTGTCACTTTGCAATGTCCAGTTAGGATTACGTTGATTTGCCGCAAGCGGCGGCAAATCGGGTCCGCCTCGCGGCGACCGGGCCGGGCAAAAGAAAACCCGGCCGAGTAACCTCGACCGGGTTTCGTGGCCCGCCGGGTGGGCGGGTTCAGTCCTGCTGGTTGGTCAGCAGTTTGAAACCGAAGCTGGTCCGCCAGGGCTTTTCCTTGGACAGCGTCTTCATGCCGATCTTCGAAGACAGCCACTCGGGGTTGTCGATGAGCTTGACGTTGAAGGTCAGCTTGTCTTTCAGCTGCACCGGGAACAGCGTCCAGTTCGAGTCCTTCAGCGGGTTGTCCCCGGAAAGGAAACTCAGGCGGTTCTCCAGGCAGGGCATGCCGATGAAGTCGGAGAAGGGCGACGGGTTGTCCGGCTTGGCGGTGTCGAGCACCTCCGCCGGTGCGGCGCCGCAGCCATCCATGATCTCGTTCGCCCGGACGAGGTACCCGTAGGGCGCGCCCACGACTACTACCGACTTGCCGCCGGCCAGGGCGCGGCTGCAGAGGATGGCGCGGGTGATTTCCAGCTCGCCGGCTGCGCTCACCTTGTCGACCAGTTCCTCGGCGCTGACCGCCGTGCTCGTTGCCGCGGCCGGAGCCGGCGCATCCGTGTCGCCGGCATCTTCCTGCGCCGGTGCGGCGGCCGGTGCTGCCGCCGTTGCCATGACGAAGATCTTGTCTGCGTCGTAGCCGGCTGCTTCGAGCTTCTTCGCGGCGTCGCGGGCCTGATCTCCGCTTTCGAAAATTCGTGCCACAGGTTTCATGGTGGACCTCCAGAAACAGTGATGGGGACCTAGTGCCTCGCGACAGCGCGACTCCCCCGACACGCGGTCGTTGTCACCAGCGGATGGCCGGCGATGAATTCGAGTGTACCGTGTTTCCTCCCCTCGGCGCTGGTGGCCCACGGTCAGGCTCTACCGGCGTGAGGCGGGGGGCGACCAGGGCCGCCCCCCGAAAGACCGCGGTTGCCCGCGGTAACTACGTCAGCCTTAGCTGCCGCCGGCCCAGTAGCCGGCGAAGTACGGAACGTTGCTCAGTACTTCGTGATGCACGATCAGTGCGATCAGGGCTACGGAGCCCAGGAACAGCGGCAGGCCAACCGTAGGATTAACAACGCACCAGATTCTTCCTTGGTTCATGGTTTCTCCTCCTTAGCCGAGCCACGGCGTGAGTACGGCCGCGAGAATATGCGCGAGTACCGCGATGGCGAAGAATACACGCGCGCCGTCAATGACGTGCTTGTGCAGTTCTTCGGACTCTTTGATCGTCAGGCCAGTCGGCCATACACGATCGGGATCGTTGATATCAGTTGCCATATGTTGTCTCCCTCAATATAGCGGTCTGAACCTGAATTAGCCTCGTGCTACCCCGCTTGAGCAGGAGAGCCCGGTCGAAAAATATCAACCGGACGCCACAGCCAGCCTCCCAATTCATTTGAGAAACCTGTCCCGGCTACCACTAAAGCTAGCAACGTCGGCCCGAAGTGTCAACATAACTTGTCGTTTAAAACTGTCAAATCAGATTGACACAAGACAAGGTTCTGGTCGATGGGCACGCCGGCAGCAGCACCTTCCGCAGGTGCTGCGGTAGGCGCCGTTGCCGGACCGGGGCCAGGGTGGATCGACCGCGTGGGTCGCCTGCCGCCGGACGTCCCCCTACAATGGGGGCGCCTGCTGCAGCTGCTGAGCAGGTGTCGGCCCAGGCCGGCCCGAGAGCGTCGTTACCTCGATACCGGAATCAGGGAAGAAGGAGGCCTGCCATGTTCCAGCACCTGCCCCGTGCCTGTCGCCAGGTTGCCTGTACTGTCATGACCTGCCTCTTTGCCGCATTCGTCGCCATCGAGGCGGGCGCCGCCGACGCGCTGCCCTGCGACGCCGTGGACGGGCTGGTGCCGCTGTGCGGGTTCGTCGGCCCGGAGGATATTGTCCGGGCGCCCGGCGGGCGCTACCTGGTTGTCGGGCAGATGGGCGACCCCGGGGGCCTCGCGCTGATCGATACGCAGGGACCGAGCGCCGGCCCGGCCGCGACGACCATCGCCCCCGCCGCCGGCTGGGGCGACCCGGCCTGCCCGGCACCGGAGGCGGCGCTGCACCTGCACGGCCTCGATCTCGCCCGGCGCGCCGATGGCCGCTGGCAGCTGCTCGCCGTCAACCACCACGGCCGGGAGTCCGTCGAGTTCTTCGAGCTGTCCCCCGGCGCACCGGGGGACGGGGTCGCGCCGACCGTTGCCTGGCGCGGTTGCGTCGAGGCGCCGCCGGAGGGTTACTTCAACGACGTGGCCGCACTCCCGGACGGGGGTTTCGTGGTCAGCCACATGGCGCCGCGCAGCGCCGAGGTGCGTTCTTTCTTCCTCGCCCTGCTCGGGCGCGACACGGGCTTCGTCTACCGCTGGGACCCGGCGGCGGGTTTCAGCGAACAGCCGGGCACGGCCAGCCGCTATCCCAACGGCGTCACCGTGTCGCCGGATGGCAGGTCGCTCTACCTCAACGAATACCTGGCGAACCGCATGCGCAAGATCGACCTCGCGACCGGCGAACGGCTCGGTGAGGTCGCGGTGGAGAAGCCCGACAACGCCAGCTGGGCGGCGGACGGACGGCTGCTGATCGCCTCGCACCATGCCGGCCTGATCGGCCTGGTGCGCTCGGTCCGGCAGCCGCGGGACCAGGTCAGCCTGCTGCCCTTTTCCATCATCGCCGTGGATCCGGAGACCCTGGCCAAGGAGACCGTGTTCCGCCACGAGGGGCCGCCGATGGGGGCCGGCACGGTCGCGGTGGAGGCGGCGGGGAGCCTGTGGATCGGCTCCTACGTCGGCGACCGGGTGCTGCAGGTGCCCCTGCCCTAGGCACCCGCGGCGTCCGCCGGTTCAGCGGCGCCAGAGCATCCTGTCGACGTAGCGGCACACCGCCTCGTGCCCCGGGGTGCCCGTGTTGATGAAGGTGAAGGCGGCGTTGCAGTCTGCGCCCGCGGGCCGCTGGTGCAGGCGCCGCGCCACCAGTTCGCTGTGCTCGTTGGAGGCCAGGTCCGGGGTGACCGTGAAGCAGATCTCGCCGGGTACCGGGTCGGCGACCGGCAGCCGGGTGAGCATGCCGTCGTAACCGAGGTTGAGGATGTGCCCCTGCTGGGCTTCCGCGACGACCCGCGTATCCAGTACCGGGTAGTAGTGCAGCGGCAGGTCCACGGCGACCCGGGGCGAGCGCCGCGATTCGATCCGCGGCACCGCGCGGCGCGTGGGCCGGGTGATCGCGGCGACCTCGAACAGGCGCACCGGCCGGTCGCGGCCCTTCACCCGCAGCTCGCGCACGCGGCCGGGCTCCACCAGGTCGCCCGCGGCGCGGAAGCTGTGCTCGCTGAGCAGCACCTGGCCGCGCAGGCTGAAGGCCTCCACCCGGGCGGCGAAGTTGACCGTATCGCCGATCGCCGTGTACTCGCGGTGCGCCGGCGGCCCGAAGCTGCCGACGACCGCCTCGCCGCTGTTGATGCCGATGCCCGCGTGAATCGCCGGCAGCCGGCTCGCGGTCTGCGCGGCGTTGAGCGCCACCATGGCCACCTGCATGTCGACGGCGCAGGCGATAGCCCGGGCGAGATGATCATCGGCGGCCTGTGGTGCGCCGAACAGGGCGAGCAGGCCGTCGCCGAGGAACTTGTCGACGAAGCCGCCGTGATTGTGCACGACCTCGGTCATCCGGGTGAGGAACGGTGTCAGCACCGCGAGCAGTTCTTCCGCCGGCCGGTCGGCGGCGAAGGTCGAGAAGTCGCGCAGGTCGACGATCAACACCGAGACCTCGCGCGCGGCGGGCACCGTCGCGGGGGGCAGGGGATCGAGCAGATCGCAGGCGAGCTGCAGCAGTCGCGCCTGCGTCGATGCCGAGAGCGCGTCGCCGGCGCTGGCGGTGAGTTCGCCGAGGAACGCATCGACGCGTCCACTGGAAGAACCGGCCAGATCCAGTGTGCCCAAGAATCCTCTCCTCAACGCCCGGCGTGAAGCCGGCATGGGGCGCAGCGGTCGCGCCGTCGATGCCTGCGGCACTGTAGCACGGTGCCATCTGTTGGCAAGGCAGCGGTCGCACGGCGGGGCTTTCCCTGTAGAATGCATCCCTGGTCGGAGCGAGGCGAGGGTCGGTCGTGCGCCCTTATTTCATAGCGATTGCCGGTCCCTCCGCGTCGGGTAAGACCCTGTTCGCCCAGACGCTGCGCGAGGCGGTCCAGGCGCGGGCGCCCGGCCTGGGCCTGGCGCTGATCAGCGAAGACAGTTACTACCGCGACCAGGGTGCCGTGCCGCCCGCCGAGC
>CAJWWA010000011.1 GCA_913048495.1 uncultured Halieaceae bacterium | reverse complement strand
GGTGGTGGATCCACGCCGCACCGACACCGCCAAAGCCGCGCAGCAGCCGTTCCAGGGTGTCGCTGCTGCGCGCCGTCTGCGGATCCTTCCAGGCAAAGGGCAGCTGCACGCGCACCGGTTCCTGGCCGGACCGCTGGGCTGCCGTGAGGGACACGCTGCGCGGTGCGTCGGCGAGCGGGTGCCAGAGCTGCAGGGTCGGGCGCTCCGCGGGCAGCCGGTCGCCGTCGACGATGGCGACGCCGTTGCCGTCGGTCACGGTCGCCAGCGGGTCGCCGGTCACCAGCAGGTAGCCTTTCATGTTGTCGTGGATGTTACAGCCGAGCGTGACCAGCCCGGGTCGCTCGAAGCGCACGGGCGGCGCGTCGTTGGCCTGGTAAAGCTTCAGTTCGAAGGTCTTCGCCTCGGAGAAGGAGTAGACGTGGTGGCGGGTGTCGTCGCTGTTCGGGAAGCGGACGAGGGAGCCCGGGCGAACGATGGTCACGAAGGGGTCGAAGCGCTTGTCACGCTGATCGACGAGTGCGGTCTCCGCGCCCGCCTCGCCGGCGTCGTTACCCGGCAGCGACAGGATCGCATAGGGCATCGGTTCGCCGTCGGCACCGAGGACCTCGACAACCACCGGCGCGGCGAGGGAGGCCGGGCTTGAGAGCACCAGCAGCGCGAGCCCTGCCCGGCGAACCGCCGCTATGATCCATCGAGCAGGCAAGTGACGCCCCCGTGAAGAAAGGCCCGAGTGTAGCGAATTCGCACGGGCATGCCATGCGGGGCTCCCGCCGAATGTGATCCGGGTCAGGGTTTCGCCCGGTGGCAGGCGCGGCTGCAGCGGCTATGCTGTACGTGAAACCCATGCTCGAGCCCTCCGCCATGTTGCCACGCTGCCTGATCGCCGCCTTTGCCTCCCTCGTTGCCGTCCCCGCCCTGGCCAACCAGCTTGCCGTTGAAGTCAGCGGCATCAGCGATATCCGCGGCGCGCTCATGGTCGCCGTCTACGATTCGCCGGAAGCCTTCGATGGCGGGGGTAAGCCGGTGGCGGCGCAGCGGGCCGAGGTGGGCGGCGAGACCGTGGTCGTCACCTTCAGCGAACTCGCGCCCGGAGAGCATGCGGTCAAGCTCTACCATGACGCCAACGGCAACGGTGAGCTGGACCGGAACATGCTCGGCCTGCCCTCGGAGGGCTACGGCTTCAGCAACAACGGCGGCCGCTACGGTCCGCCGGCCTTCGAGGAGGCGCGCTTCACCATCGACGGTGACACGCGCATCAGCGTGCGCCTGCGCTGAGCCGTTCCCTTGCGTCTCTCGCGGCGGCAGCTGCTCACCCTTTTCGCGGCGACCCCGTCGCTCGCATTGCCCGGCGCGCGCGCCTTGTCGGCAGCGGCCGGGCCCGACTGGGCCCTCGGCTGGCGCACGGTCCGCACGGACACGCTGCCGCCGCTCGCCATGGCCGTGACCGGCGACTGGCCGCGCGGCCTAAAGGGCACGCTGCTGCGCAACGGCCCGGCCCGCTACGAGCGCGGCGGGCGGCGCTACCGTCACTGGTTCGACGGCGACGGCATGCTGCAGCAGTTCCGCATCGGCGCGGGCGCGGTGACGCACTACGGGCGCTTCATCGAGACCGAGAAATACCGTGCCGAGCGCAACGCCGGCCGTTTTCTTTACGACGGCGCCGGCACGCACTTCGAGGGCGCGGAGCCCGGGCGTAACAACGACACGATCAATGTGGCCAACACGGCGCTCCTGCCCTTCGAGGACGAGGTGCTGGCACTCTGGGAGGGTGGCTCCGCCTACCGCGTCGCGCCCGGTGACCTCGACACCCTGGGCCCCAAGCGCTGGGGCGAGGGCCTGGCGCACATGCCGTTCTCCGCCCACCCGCTGCCCGAGCGCGACGGTAGCTACTGGAACTTCGGTTTTGCGCCCTACGCCGGCGCCGGCGGCACGCTGGTCATCTACCGCTTCCGCCCCGGTGCGGGCATGGAAAGCGTGACGCCGCTGGCGCTGCCCTTCCCCGGTTACCTGCACGACTTCGCGCAGACCGATCGTCAGCTGCTGTTCCTGCTGCCGCCCTATCGCTATGACGCCGCGGCCGGCGCCACCTTCGTCGATCGCTTTCGCTGGGAGCCGCAGGCGGGATCGCGGCTGCTGGTGATCGACAAGGACGATCTCACCCGCCGTCGGGAGTTCGAGCTGCCGGCGGGTTTTGTTTTCCACTTCGGCCACGCGGCCCGCCGGGGAACGGAACTGCGCCTGCAGCTGTGCTGGTACGACAGCCCGGCGCTCATGGCGAGCGGCATGAAGGACCTGGTGGCGCGGGGGCAGACGGCGAGCCCCATCCATGCCCGCGCGAGCACCATCGTCGCCGACCTGCGCAGCGGCGCGGCGTCGCTGCAGGCCAGCGACACGGTATTGGAATTTCCCGGCTTCGACGAGCGGGCCGACCCCGCCGGGGCCCCGGTCTACGGCGCCGGCAAGGCCGCCGTCCACAGTGAACGGCCCGTGGATACGGTCGCCGCCTGGCGGCCCCAGACAGGCGCCGTCGACGAGTACCGCTACCCCTACGGTGTGCAGGCGGAGGAGCCGCTCTTCGTGGCGGCAGGCGATGGCGGGCCGGGGCAGGGCTGGTTGCTGCAGACCTACCTCGACTGCAACGAGGGGTTCACGGGGCTCAACGTTTTCGACGCGGGGGCCATCGCCGCCGGCCCGCTCGCCACGGCCACGATGGCGCGGGCCCTGCCGCTGGGTTTCCACGGCACTTTCCTTCCCGCCTGAGCGGTTTGCCCCGGGCCACTGGCAGCTCTCCCGGTCCCGTGCCATGCTCAGGGACCCGATGGCAGCTGGGAGCACAGCGATGGAGATCCTGGAAATCGAGGAGAAAGAGCAGCTTCAGCGCGAGGCGGCTGCCGCCCGGCTGCGCGCCATTGCCGATGCGCTGGAGCGTCACAACGGCCTGACCCTCGAGCGCAATGGCAAGCGCATCGAGGTGCGCGTGCCCGACCGGGTCGAACTGGAGCTCGAGATCGAGGTGGAGGATGACGGCGGCAGTATCGAGATCGAGCTGAGCTGGTAGCCCCCGCCGCTGGCCCGGGCGGCGCGACGTCTTGCCCCGCTGGGGAGCGTCCCGCACACTGCGGGCAAACAGAACCGGGTACACAGAATAAGGAGGAAGACCCATGGTGACGATCCCGTCGGCACTCACGACCCTTCAGCCCGCGACCAGCGCGGCGTGGCAGCGCGCCCTCGACGTCGTCCTGCCCCTGAGCGACCGGCGCTTGCTCGCACTGGCCCGGGAACGGCTGCAGGCCGCGCAGCAGCGCCAGGTCTGCGACACTCCCGCGGATTGCAGCGACGTGGAGCGACAGGTCATCGCCCTGGCCGACCAGTTCGCCGTCGACGTGAACGGTGTCACTGAGGGACAGGTCGCCGCGCTGACCGACGCGCTCGGGGCCGGATCGGTGAATGCCCTGGTCAACGGACTCTACCTCATCGACATGGGACTGCGCCTCGAGCAGGTCGTCCCCGTGCTGCTGCCCGCTGCCGGGGAGACCCCCGCGGCGGCCGCGCCGGGCGGCGCAGCGCAGCCCGCGGAGGACAGCGACGCGCTGATCGCCGATACCATTGCCGCGTTCGCCGCTGCCGCGGTGCTGGCCGACGGCATCGACGCGGTCACCAGCGAGCTCGTCCGGCTGCGCTGCGCCCAGGTCCATCACTGCCGTCTCTGCGGGTCCCTGCGCCAGCGCAGCGCGCTGGACGAGGGGTTCGACGAGGACATGGCGGGCCGCATCGCCCGCTACGAGCAGGGCGGTTTCAGTGAAGCGCAGACAGCGGCGCTGCGCCTGGTCGATACGCTGATCCTGTTCCCCGCCGATGCCGGCGCGGACCTCAGGGCCGAGCTGGAGCGGCATTACACGCCCGAACAGGTCGCCGAGCTCTGCTTCGACGTCGTCAAGTGGAGCCAGCAGAAGGCGCTGGTGGCGACCCACATCGACGCGCCGCCCTGGGAGGGCATCCACGTGCTCGACTTCGACGGGGACGGGCACCCGCTGTTCGCCGGACCGATGGCGGACGCCACCCGGCACTAGGTCGACCCGGAGATACAGCGCCGGTGGCGGGCTTGCTGGAAATCGTCCGTTCCTTCCTGCCGCTGCTGGTGACCCTGGCGCTGGTGCTCGCCATCCTGCTCGGCGCCCACATCACGCTGCGGCGTCGCTGGGCGGAGCGGCCCGAGGCGCAGTTCCAGTTCCAGCTCATCATGCTGGCGCTGACCCTCGCCGGTCTGCTCGCCCTGGTGGTGGCCCTGCCGGTGAGCGACACGGTGCAGGGGCAGCTGCTCAGCCTCATCGGCATATTGCTGAGCGCGGCGATCGCGCTGTCCTCGGCGACCTTCATCGGCAACATCCTGGCCAGCATCATGCTGAAGGCGGTGGGTAGCGCGCGGCCGGGCGATTTCATCACCGTGGCGTCCCTCACCGGGCGCATCACCGAGATGGGCCTGCTGCACACGGAGATACAGACCGAGTACCGCGACCTGGTCACGGTACCCAACATCTACATGGTGACGCAGCCGGTGAAGGTCGTGCGCGCGTCCGGGACCATCATCACGGCGGAGGTCTCCCTGGGCTTCGACGTGCCGCACGGCCTGGCGCGCGACGTTCTGCGCACCGCGGCGGAGGCGGCCGGACTCAGGGATTGCTTTGTTCACGTTCGCGAGCTCGGGGATTTTGCCGTGACCTACCGCGCGGCGGGCCTGCTCGAGGACGTGCAGAGCCTGCTGTCGGCACGCTCGCAGCTGCAGCAGTGCATGCTCGACGGGCTCCATGGCGCGGGTATCGAGATCGTCTCGCCGACTTTCATGAATACCCGTGCGCTCGACCCCGGGGCCCGGGTGCTGCCGCCGGAGGCGCGAGATCGAGAGCGCCCGTCGGAGAGCGTGCAGGCCGAGGAGGTCGCTTTCGACAAGGCTGAAGAGGCGGCATCGGCCGAGAAACTTCGCCTCGCCATCGAGCACCTCGACGAGGAACTTGCCGCGCTCCGTGAGCAGGGCGGGGATGAGGCGCAACAGCGGGTGAAGCAACTCGAGCTCGAGCGGGAGCGGCTGAACAGCCGTCTGCAGGCGGCGCTGGCCGGGATGCAGTCGAAGGAGCGGGACGGGAACGCGGTGGCGGGCTAGCGAGCCCGCCGGAACAATTGTCAACCTTCCGGACCGGTGGCATGCTCAATGGGGCTGGTGAATGCGGAGCCGCCCGAGCGCCGCGATCAGGACCATCTGCCGGCTTCACCCCTGAGTCCAGAAGAAAACGAACAAGGAAGCGAAATCCATGGCCTACGAAACGATCGACGGCAACAAGTACGAAAAAGAACTGCTCGACCTGGCGCGCCACCACACCACCGGTGCCGGTGAGGGCAAGTTGTCGAAGGACGAGGTGGCGGAGCTGTTCAAGTCAGCGCACGATGGTCCTGGCGTCACCGATACGGAGAAGGCAACGTTGGCCTACATCCGCCAGAACTTCGAGTTCACCGATGCCGCGGCCAGGGATTTCGACGAAGCGTTTTCCAGGCTTTGAGGTAACACCCAGGATGCACCTCCCCCTGCCCGCCCGGCTGTCCCGGGGCGGCCGGCGTACCTGTGCCCCGGCCCTCGCCCTCTGCCTGCTCGCCCTCTCGGCCTGCGACGGCAGCAACACGCTACTGATCGAACCGCCGCCGCCCCCTGAGCCGGAGTTCCTGCCGGTCGCGGAGCCGGCCGTGGAGTCACCGCCGGCGATCGGCGAGCCGGTACTGATCAGCACCAGCTTCGACCTCGCAGAGCAGGGCTACGTGCAGGAAGAATTCTTCCTGAGCGGTACGGCCAGTGCCTTCACGAATCTCAACGAGTTCGGCAGCGACGGCTACTGGGAGGCGGAGCCGGCGGCGACCGCGGACTACCGCACCCGCGTGCTGGTCTACCGCCCGGCCGATGCCGCGGACTTCAGCGGAACCGCCGTGGTCGAGTGGCTGAATGTCACCAACGGCTTCGACGTGCCGGCAGGCTGGGGCGTCGGCCACGTGGAGGCGCTGCGCCGCGGCCACGCCTGGGTCAACGTCACCGCGCAGCGCGTCGGCATCGAGGGCCTGGAGGATGCGGTGCTGCCGCTCAACCTGCGCGATGCGGACCCGGAGCGCTACGAGAGCCTGGAGCACCCCGGCGACAGCTTCTCCTACGACATCTTCACACAGGTCACGGCGGCCATCCGTGCCGGGGAGGGCGGCATCCTCGGCGGCCTGCAGGCCGACGTGCTGCTGGCCACGGGCGAGTCGCAGTCCGCGTCGCGACTGCTCACCTACATCAACGCGATCCAGCCGCTGTACGACGCCTACGACGGCTTCATCGTCGACAGCCGCTACGACAGCAGCCAGCCGCTGGCGCAGGAGCCGCAGGTGGCCATCCCCGCCCCGGAGCGCGTGCTCTTCCGGGACGACCTCGACACCCCGGTGATCAACTTCCAGGCGGAAACGGACGTGATCGCCCTTGGCGCCGTGGACGAGCGGCAGCCGGACAGCGACTTCTTCCGTCTCTGGGAGGTCACCGGCTCTGCCCACAACGACAACTACCAGCTGGTGGCGGGGCGGGACGATGTCGGGGTGGGCGCGGAAAAGGCGCTGGTGGTCGAGAACGACCTGATCCTCGGCATCTTCGCCTGTGACCGGCCGATCAACTCGGGCCCCTACCCCTGGGTCTACATGGCGGCGCTCAACGCCCTCGAAAACTGGGTGCGCAGCGGCGAGCCGGCCCCGGAGGCGGCGCGCATGGCGGTCACCGATGACCAGTCGGACTTCCAGTACGACGACGTCGGCAACGTTGTCGGCGGCCTGCGCACGCCCTACGTCGACGCGCCCGCCGCGCGGCTCTCGGGCGAGATCAACGCTGGCCTCGTCGGCTGCCGGCTGTCGGGCACCACCGCGCTGCACGACGCCGCGACCATGGCTGCCCGCTACGTCGATCGCGACGGTTATGTTGCCGCCGTGGCCGAGGCCACCGATGTCGCTGTCGAGGCCGGCTACCTGCTGCCGGAGGATGCCGAGCGCATCAAGGCGGCAGCAGGGCTGCAGTGGGACGCGCTCGGCCCCTGAGGGGCCTTCACGCATACCCGCGGCGCGCCAGGGCACTGATTGCGTCGGGTGCAGGATCCGTAGCGGGCAGCCCGCAGCCCCTGCGCGGCGCAGGATCGCACGCTGGACTACGCCCTGGATGCCGCCGCCGCGCTTTGACGCCGGTGTGGCCGGCCATGGACAATGGCCGAGCGCTGATGCCGAAGAGCCCTGCGGGGCGGCATGCCGCCATGAATACTCTGACAGTGCGGCTCGCCGGGCGAGCCTGCGCAGGCGCCCGCTGCACGCACTGAAGCGAGGAATGCGCTTTGGTTCGAGCTCTCCCGATCGCCACCGCCCTTGCCTGTTGCCTGGTGAACAGTCCGGCAGGCGCCGAAGAATCCAGCGGTCCAAGCCTGCTCTTCAACGCCTACGGCACCCTCGGCGCCGTTTACAGCAGCGAAGACCACGCCGACTTCGTCGGCAACCTGTTCCAGGATGAGGGCGCGGGCTACAGCGCCACCGTCAGCCACAAGGTCGACAGCCGCCTGGGCCTGCAGCTCACGGGCCGCCTGAATTCGCGCCTTTCGGCCGTCGTACAGGTCGTTGTCGAGCAGGAGGCGGACGGAGATTACGGTCCCCGGGTCGAGTGGGCGAACGTCCAGTACGAGTTCACGCCCGATTTCACCCTCCGCGTCGGCCGCATGGTGCAGCCGAGCTTCATGGTGTCCGAGTACCGGAAGGTGGGTTTTGCCACGCCGTGGGTGCGCCCGCCGGAAGAGGTCTATCGCCTCATACCGGTGACCAACTTCGACGGCGTCGAGATCAGCTACCGTAGCCACTTCGGTGGCTACACGAACACTCTCCGCGGTACCTACGGCCGCACCGAGCCGGACTGGGCCGACGGCGAGGTCTCGGGCGAGGACATCCTGACGCTGTCGAACACGCTCGAGTGGGGCGACCTGTCCCTGGTGGCCAGCCTCGGTCGTTACGATCTCAACGTCGAGGCGTTTGACCCGCTCTTCGATGGCGTCGAGCTGTTCGGCGCCCCCGGGCGGGCGATTGCCCGGCGCTACCGGGTGGACGAGGAGCCCGTGGCCCTCTTTTCCGTGGGAGGCCGCTACGACCCCGGCCATTGGTTCCTTATGGCGGAGTGGGCCGGCACCTCGACCGAAGCCCTGCTCGGCGACCTGCGCGGTGCCTATGCGACGGCGGGCTATCGCGCCGGCGCCTGGACACCCTTCGTGAGCGTCGCCCGGGCCTGGGCCGCCAACGAACAGGCTACCCCGCAGCTGCCCACCGGTGCGGTACCCCCGCAACTCGAGGGGGTGGTGCAGGCCCTGAACAGCGAACTGGAGGACCTCTTCAACCTGCCCATCAAGCAGCGCAGCCTCTCGCTCGGCGCCCGCTGGGACTTCGCCAGCAGCATGGCGCTGACGCTGCAGTACGACTACATCGACCTGCGCTCCGACTCCTCCGGGGTGTTCACCAACCGTCAGCCGGGCTTCCAGCCGGGCGGGTCAGCCTCGGTCGTGAGCCTGAGCTTCGACTTCGTCTACTGATGAAAGGCCCGGCTCGCATTCTCCTTGCCGCCTGGCTCGCGCTGAGCGCGACGGTCGGCGCTGTGCCGTGCCGGGCCGAGGTCGTGGTGGTCGTTTCCCGGGAGAATCCGCTCTCGGCTCTCCCCCGCGACCACCTCGAGGATCTGTTCCTCGGCCGCTCCGACCGTTTCCCGGATGGTGAACCCGCAGTCCCGCTGGATCTCAGCGAGCGCCTGCCGCCGTACTCGGCGTTCTACGAGCGCTACCTGGGCCGAACCCCTCCGCAGATGCGCGCGCACTGGTCCCGGCTGATCTTCACCGGGCGTGGACGCCCGCCCCGGTCGCTGGCGAGCAGCCGGGAGATGGCCGATGCAGTTGCCGCCGATCCGCGAGCGCTGGGCTACCTGCCCGCCGCGGAGATCGACGACCGGCTGCGGGTGGTGGTCATTGAGTAGCCTCGAGGTGAAGGCCGCTGCCGAGGCGGGCAGGCCCCGGCGGCTGCACCGGCTTACGGACCCTCCCGTCCTGTTCAGCGCCGTCGGCCTGCTGATGCTGGCGCTGCTGTGGCTGTTCACGGTGAACAGCATCGATCGGGAGCTGGAGGTTGCGCGACGGGCCACCGGCGAGCTGGTCCACGATGTCGCCGACACCTACGAGGCGCAGATCGTTCGCGCCTTGCGGGAGATCGAGCAGACCCTGCGCCTCGTTCGCTTCCAGCTGAAGAGCATGCCAGCCGCCGCGGCGCTCGACGCCCTGGGCGAGCGGTCCCTGCTGCCCCCGAGCCTGCTCTTCACGACGCAGGTCGTCGATGCGGCCGGCAGCGTTGTCGCCAGCACGGCGCCGGACGCGACGGGGTCCGTGGCCGGGCGCGAGGTCTTCCGCCGTGCACGGGAAACCGGTGACCTGGTCCTGGGTACGCCGCGTCCGGTGGCGGGGACAGGGCAGTGGCAGGTGACCCTGGCCCTCCCGGTCGCCGGTGAGGACGCCGCCTTTGCGGGCATCGTCGCGGTCACCACCGACGCCGATTATTTCGTCAGCGGTTATGACGCGCGCACGATGGGCGAGGCGGGGGTGCTCGGCCTCGTCGGCACCGATGGCGTATTCCGTGCGCGCCGCAGCGGCGAAACGGTCAGCGCCGGCGGCGGGATCGATCCCGATCTGCTCGAACAGGCCCGAGCGGCTGGCGATACGGAACCGGTCCCGGTGCGCACCACCCCGTGGGACGGTGTCCGCCGTTATCTCGTCGTCCGGGAGCTGTTCCGCTTTCCCGTGGCCATCGTCGTCGGCCTGTCCGAAGCGGAACGGCTGGCGCCGGCGCGGGCACAGCGGGAGGTCTACCTCTGGCGCGCCATCCTGGCCAGCGTCGCGATCCTGGTGCCGCTGGTCCTGCTCGGCATCCTCGCCACGCAGCTGCAGCGGGCGCGGGCAAGGATGCTCGAGGAGCGCATTGCACACTCGCGGAGGATGGAGCAGCTGGCCTTCAACGACACGCTCACCGGGCTTCCCAACCGCACCGCCTTCGGCCATCTGCTGTCGCAGGCGGTACAGCAGTCCCGACGCTATGGGAACCGCGTGGCGCTGCTGTTCCTCGACCTCGACGGTTTCAAGCAGGTCAACGATACCTACGGGCACGATGTCGGCGACGACCTGCTGCGGCAGGTCGCGGACCGGCTGTGGGACTGCCTGCGCGGCAGCGACGTGGTCGCGCGGCTCGGTGGCGACGAGATGGTGGCGCTGCTGCCTTCCGTGGGCGAGCCCGCGCGGGCGGCGGCCGTCGCGGAGAAACTCCTGGCAGCCATCGCGGCACCCTATGCGCTCGCCGGCCGCGAGGTTCGGATCTCCGCCAGCGTCGGCATCGCCGTCTGCCCGGAAGACGGCTCGGACGAGCAGACCTTGATGAAGCACGCGGATCATGCAATGTATAACGCCAAGGAAGCGGGCAAGAACACCTTCCGGTTCTTCGGCGACGGCTGATCCGTCTGCGGGCGACTGCCGTTTCAAGCAAAAGGCGACTGAGATTCCGATGGCACCCGGTCAACAGGCTCTGCGCGAGACATGTCGCGCTTTCATGGCCCGCTTGCGTGGCAGGGCGCTGACACCGGGCTTCCTCGGCGGCCCGGTTGGCCCGGCTGCATCGTTCCTGTTCGCGCTGCCCTGCCTCGTCGCCGCGTCGCCCGCCGGCGCGGCAGACACCTGCGAGGCGCTGCCCTGGGCAGAGCAGGCCGCCGCAGGCCAGCTCGAGGCCATTCCCGCCGGTATCGGCGGCGAGCTGGCGGAGGGCGGTGTCGTGGGGCGCCTCATCCTGCAGCGCGAGCAGGTTTTCGACCTGTCCGACCCGGCGCAGGACAACGCGCTCTTCCGGCTTGCGAACGGCCTGCCCGTGCTCACCCGGGAGCAGACGATCCGCGAGCAGCTGCCCTTCCTGCTGGAGGGCGAGGACTTCGTGCCGCTGGAGCTGGTCGAGGCGGAGCGCGTGCTGCGGTCCGTCGACTGGCTTTACGATGCGCGCGTGGTGCCCGTGCGCCGCTGCGGCGACGTGGTGGACCTCGCGGTGGTCACGCGGGACGTGTGGACCATCCTGCCCACGGTCTCCTTCGACCGCAGCGGCGGCGAGTCGAGCTGGTCGCTCGGCATCGAGGACGAGAACCTCCTGGGTCGCGGCGAGACGCTGGGTTTCCTCTTCACCGAGGACGTCGACCGCAGCGGCTACGGCGCCTACTTCTTCGACCCCGCGGTGGCCGGCAGCGCCTGGCGGCTGAACCTCGACGCCGCGGACAACGACGACGGGCACCGTCTCAACGTGCACCTGCGCCATCCCTTCCGCTCCCTCGATGAACGCAGCAGCATGGGTCTGCGCCTGACCGTGGACGAGCGCATCCAGCCGCTCTTCGACGCCGGCGACCGGGTGGTGGAGTTCCGCCAGGAGACCCACAGCGGTGAGTTCCAGCTGGCCGGGTCCACGGGCCGCGAGAACGGCAACATACGCCGCTGGAACGCGGGTTTTGCCTGGTGGGACTACAGCTTCGCGCGGGCGCCGGGGCCGCTGCAGCCGGCAGAGCTCCCGGACGACCGCAGCGCCGCCTACCCCTTCGTCGGCTTCGAGACCATCGAGGACGACTTCGTGCCGATCGCGAACCTGGCGCTCATCGGCCGCCCGCAGGACGTGCACCTGGGCCAGCGACTGGCGGGCCGCATCGGCTTCTCCCCCGACGCGCTGGGTGCGGATGACGGCCGGCTCATCTTCGAGGGCAGCTGGCGCGATGCCATCCGCCCGCGGGAGTCGATCATCCTCTCGGGCGCGGTGTCAGTGAATGGCGCCGTGACCACCTCGGACGGGGAAGCGGAGAACGTGTTCGCCACCATCGGCACCGAGCTGCACTACCTGCAGACCGACAGCTGGCGCTTCTACGCTGCCCTCGACGGGACCTGGACCGAGGGGCTCACGGACGATATCCAGCTGCAGCTGGGCGGCGATCTCGGCCTGCGCGGCTACCCGCAGCGCTACCAGCAGGGCGACCGCCGGGTGCGCGCGCGGGTCGAGGAGCGCTGGTACGCCTCCGGTGAGCCGCTGCGGCTGTTCCGCTGGGGTGCCGCGCTGTTCCTCGATGCCGGGCGGGCCTGGTTCCCCGATGATCCGGACGACGAGGAGGATGGCTGGCTGGCGAATGCCGGCATCGGGCTGCGCCTCATGCCCACGCGGCTGCCGACCAGCGGCATGATCCACATCGACCTCGCCGCGCCGCTGCGCACGGGCGGGCGCGACGTCGATGACCTGCAGATCTCCGTGACCCTGCGCAGCAGCTTCTGACCGCCGGGCCCTCGCCGCTTTCGACGATCAGCTGCCCTCGTCGGGCGCCTGCTCGAGGCGGCAGCTCCAGTCGAGATCCTCGAGGAAACCACCCCTGAGCGAGCTGCGGTTCAGCCGGAAGGTCGTCTGCGGGTATTTTCCCGTCGGCGTCGACCACGGGTAGGTGAACTGGAAGACGAGCATGCCGGGGGACAGCTTCAGGTCCGCCTCGGTGGTCCGGGCGGCGGGGTCGCCACACCAGGCGGCGCGCACCTGCGCATCCACGACCCGCTTGGAGGCCATGGACTCACGGGAGAACTGGAAGCTGTAGCGCCGGTGATAGCCCTTCTCCGGGCAGGCGGAGAGGAGCTTGAGGCTGCGCTCCACCTCGTAATCGTTCTCGATGTTCTTGCGCGCCTGGGCGAGATAACCCGCGAGCGGCTCGTCGCAGACGTAGGTGATCAGCTCCGTTTCGCGGCCACAGCCGGCGAGCACTGCGAGCAGGGAGACTGCAAGGGTTCTTTTCACGCGGCCCTTCTTCCGGCGGGTCCTTGATATCGCTATTGCTGATTATGACCTTAGCATACGGTTCGCCTGCCGGCGCTCATACCGCAGCCTTCAGGGTCCGCGGGGCAACGGTGAGCGAGCCCCGGTCCCAGGACAGCATGGCTTCGCCCTCGCTGATCGTGCATTGCAGGGTCATGCCCTGCTGGAAGGCCTCGGCGAGGGCCTGCATCGCCCCGTCATCGACCTGCATGACTGACAGCTTGTCGAGGCGTTCCAGCGCCGCCTGGTGGCGCTTCCACCAGACCGGCACGGCCCGGTCGCCGTAGGCGTAGAGCGTCACCCGCGCCGCCCGTCCGCAGGCCCGTTTCAGCCGGTCCGGGTCCGGGGTCCCCAGCTCGATCCAGCGGTCGATGGTGCCGTCCAGGTTCCTCAACCAGAGGTCCGGATCCTCGTCGGTGCTGATGCCCCGGCCGAAGGCGAGCTGCTCGTCCGCGTGCAGGGCGAAGGCGACTACCCGGAGCATCATGCGCGCAGCGGTTTCCGAGGGGTGTCTCGCCAGGGTCAGCGGAAAGTCCCGGTAGAGCTGGCGGTCGAGGTCGGCCAGCTGCAGCTTCAGGCGGGCGATGGATGATTTCAGGGCCACGGGATCAGGGCGTCCTCAGCTTGCGGGAATGCACCGATGGATGATCGGCGGTTTCAGGCGGGACTGCCAGGGCCACCCGCGGCACCTTGTAACACCGCAGCGAACACAGCGGTATCCACGTTGCCGCCACAGAGAATCACGGCGACCCGCTTGCCGCGCTGCTTTGCCTGCTCCTGTGCCAGGCCTGCCAGGGCGGCGGCGCCTGCACCCTCTGCCACGTTGTGCGTGTCGGTGAACAGGACGCGCATGGCTTCGGCGATCTCGGCGTCGGTGACCGCGAGTACACGGGCCGCGCCGGCGAGAATGATCTTGAGGGCCCCGGCATCGGGGTCGCGGCAGGCAACGCCGTCGGCAAAGGTGCGCGCCTGCGGCTGCGGGCGCGGCTGCCCGGCACGGAAGGACTCGGCGTAGGCCGGCGCACCGGCCGCGGTGACACCGACCACCTCGGTGTCCAGCCCGAGCAGGTCGCGCACCCCGATCACGGCGCAGATACCCGAGCCCATGCCGATGGGGACATAGACCGTGTCCAGGTGCTGCACGGTGGTGAACAGCTCCAGCGCATAGGTGGCCACGCCGCGCACCAGCGCCGGGTGGAAAGACGGCACCAGGGCCAGCCCCCGCTCCCCCGCGAGTTCATTGGCAAAGGCCCGCGCTTCGTCGAAGTCGCGACCGTGGGTAAGCACCTCCGCACCCCAGCCGCGCATGGCCCGGTTCTTGTCCGTGCTGTTGCCCTCGGGCACCACGACGGTGACGGGCACGCCATAGCGGGCCGCGGCGAAGGGGATGCTCTGCCCGTGGTTGCCGCGCGTGGCGGTGACCAGCCCCGGGGGCAGCCCTTCCTCGGCCAGTTGCTCGAGATAGGTGAGGCCTCCGCGTACCTTGAAGGCGCCCGTGGGCGTGTGGTTCTCGTGCTTGACCCAGACCTCGCAGCCGTAGCGCTCAGCCAGCAGCGGCCAGCGGTACTGGGGAGTGGGCGGCACGGCTTGCCGCACGGTGCGCAAGGCGGCGTCGAGCTCCTGGCGGTTGAACGGTGGCGTCGGTGCCATGGGTGTTCTCCCCGGTTTCCTGTGGTCGTCGCTCGTTTCTTTGCCGTCCGGTCGTGCCGCCATCAGCGGACGCCCCAGCGGCGATGCAGCTCCGCCTGGTAGGCCACCATGCCGGCTTCCAGCTGCCGAACTTCTGTCGCCTCACAGTCGTAGTTCCTCATGATGTGGCGGACCGCGTCGGTGACCCGGCGTATCCCGTCGTCCTCGAACAGCATGCGGTAGATGCGCTCGCCGCCGGCCTCTGGTGGGCGTGAAAAGCTGTCGCGGAAGAGCCCCGCCAGCGAGCGCTTGACGCGATAGTGGGTGGACGAGGTCACGCCCTCGATGCGGCTGAGCTCGAAGCCGCTGCCGTCTCGGGTTACGACGTCTGTGCGCTCGGTGAAGGTGAACTCCACGGCAGTGCTGTCGAGGCAGCCACCGTAGACATTCTCGTAGTTCGTGAGGTAAGCGACGGCTGCCGCACGCAGTGCCGACGGCGAACGCAACTCGCTGACAACAGCCGCGAAGGGCCGCGCACCGGTGCCGGCGGCGGCAAGCTCGTCGAACATCGCCACCTGCTGCGCGATGAAGCCGAAGGCTGTGCGGACCCCGGCGAGGTAGGCGGCGTCGAGCTGGCGCAGGGCCGCAAAATCGCGGTTGTACAGCGCGTTCAGGTAGTCGTCGGCGCCGGTGTCGTGAAACGGCCGGGCCGCGGCGATGCGCTCCTCGAGGGCCTCGCGCACGCGGCGAAGCTCCCCGCGCTGCAGGTCACCCGGCGCCAGGTAGCGCGCCTCGATGGCGCGCAGCGCCGGCGTGCCACCGGCTGCGCGGATCTCCGCAAGCAGGGGTGACTCCAGCTCCGTCTGCAGCGACGCCAGCCACGCGCTGGCTTCCTCGCGCAGCGCGGCGAGTGCCTCGCGCTCCAGCACCGCACCGTAGCGCGCGTCGATTTCCGCGTACCACTCGATGCCCGATGCCAGCAGCGCCAGTGACGCGTCGCTCCCCGCCAGGGTCTGCAGCGTTGCTGCCTCTGTTGCCGCCCACGCCTCGGCCAGCGCATCGAGACGCCGCTCGAATTCGCGTTGTGTTGCCCGGCAGGCCGCTTTCAGCGTCGCGGTGCAGGCCTCGCGCTGCGGCCAGTCCGCCAGCCAGCCGGCCATGCTTCTGGCAGCCGCCGGGCTGGTTGCAGAGGCTGCGAAGTCCGCTGCCGCGTTCGGCAGCAGGGCGGCGAAGCGACGGGTCGCGGCTGCGGCGTCGACCTGCGGATCGACCCGGGCGCGCTCGTAATGCGCAGTGAGGCGAATGAAACTGCCGGCGGCGGCATCCAGGTTGGCGAGCACGTCGAGATTGTGCTGGCTCGCGAGGGCCGACTGCAGTAGTTGCTGCGTTTCGCCGTCCAGGCCCTCGGCATTGCGGGCGGCGCCCAGCGCCTCGTCGAAGGCAAAGCGACGCGGGATGCTGCGAACGGCACGGGCATCGGCCAGCGGGACCGGTGCCCCGGCGGCATTGGCGGCGAGCAGGTCGTCGAGGCCGCCCCGCCAGCGCTGGATGACCTCTACCGTCATGTCACGCAAACGCGCGTCGCGGAAACTCCGGTAGTCGGTCAGGCGAGCAAGCTGGGTGATGATGCCGCTGCGACGGCGGTTGCCGCGCTCGCCGCAACGTCCCATGAGCGCGAGGAAATAGCTGTTCCGCTCCGCGGCGCCGATCTCCGAGAAGGGCCTGCCGAAGACTTCCCGCGCCGTTTCGTCGCTCCAAAGCGTGCTGCTGTCGCCGCGTCCCCAGGCGTCGAGGGGAAGCGCCAGGCCCTTTGCTATCCACGACTCGAGCTGCGCGGGGCAGGCACCGGTCATGTCGGCTTCGGTCAGCACCGGTCGCTCGCGCAGGGTGTCGAGTTCCTCGCGCAGGCCGAGCACCGGGTGCCCCGACGCGGCCGGTGCAAGGACCGCGAACTCGCAGCCGTTGAGGGCGGCGATCGTCGCGTCGGCTCGCGGTGTCAGCAGCAGCGACACGGCCGCGGCCGGGCGCCCGCCGTCGCCGGCGCGCAATTCCAGGGTGCCGGCCTGGGGAAAACGCTCGGTGACCATGACCGTTTCAGGAGCGTATCCGCGGGGCGACGCGTAACCGGCGCTGTTGAGGGCCGGCTCAAAGATCAGCGTCGCGGTTGATGGCGCATCGTCCGCGCCATTGAAGGCCAGCCGCAGTGGAAAGTCGCGCCCGGCGCAGCTGGCCATCCCGTGCCAGGTCCCTTTCGGTTGGGCAAAGGCGGGCAGTGCTACCGTCGCAGCGGGGTCCGCATTGGCAGCCTTGTCTTCGCCACCGCAGGCCGTGAGCGCTACCGTCATCAGAACGGTAGCGACTGCTGGAAGGAGACGTGGCATTGGGACCGGCTCCGGCGCTGGACAAGGGCTCAGACTAGCAGGTTTATGTGCTGTGATGGCCCGCGTGTCTTGTACATGAGTTCGTGGGGTGGCTCGCGCCACAGTGAATGCTTCTCCAGTGACCGCAGAGACCCTTTCCAGTGAGTAGGCGAGTCGGCCCCTTCATTCGCTAGCCTCGAAGCTGATTTGAAGCTTCGGAAACTTTTCGGCGAGCAGTTTCGCTGCCTCTAGCGTTCTGGTGCCCCACTGATTGACCAGCACGTAGGTGCGACCATCGATCGCGAAGACTTCGCCCTCGTTGCAGAAAAAGCGTTTGGCTCTCGGCACCCTGCCGCCCGTGTCCCGTTGCATCAGGGCTTCGTATGCCTGGTCAGACGTGAGTTCGCCGTCAAGCTCTTCGAAAAGACTGTTCTTCCGCCAGGGGATTGCATCCCTGAGCTGCTGCGGCGAGATACCATTGGCAATCGCTGCAGCAACCAGGCGAAACATCATCCAGCGCTTGCTCTGTGCGTGGAATCGCTCGCCGGCTACCTCGACATCGTATTTCGTGAAGTCACGCGAACTTTTTCGTGACTCCCGCTCCTTCTGCTTCTTTTCGCGGATGCGGACCTGGTAGTCGGCCACCTCCGGAATGGGAATGACCGTCTGCACGTCGAGGAAGGTCTGATCGCCATGAACGTAAGGATGCATACGTACGCAGCGAATATCGAGCCCGAAGTCGTTCAGCCACATTACCGACGTTGTCAGTTCCTTGGAAAATTCGGCGGAGGCAAGCACGATCTTCACCTCCTGGCCAAACTGTTCATCGTCCGCTTCACTCCAGTCGAGAAACTCGAGCAATGCCTCCGTCGCATCCTGGTCCATGCCGTTGTCGTCCAGATACCGCTGAAAAATATCGACCAGCTTCCCGAAGGTGAGCGTGGAGATCATCGCAGCATACCGCAGCGCCTGAAGCTCCATGTGGCCACCATCTTCCGTGCGCTTCAGCTCGATGACGACGAGGTTGGCGTCCTTGTCCACGCCCAGGAGGTCTATACGGCGCCGGCTGTCCTCCCAGTCGCCAAATTCTTCTGCAACCACGAGAGTGTCCGGTGCGATGACCTCGATTTGGGATTTGAGCAAGGACTGCAGATCCTGGCGCTCCCGCAGCCCCTGTCGGGAGAACGACGTTCGCTCTACCGGCACGACCCTCGACCCATCGATACGAAAAATAGCCACCAATGAACTCCCTCCAATCAGCGCATGAACGTCGCGTAGCTCCGCAACCGCGCCTCACACGCCTCCCAGTCCCCCACGTGCGCCCGCATCAGGCTCTTCCAAAGCCTGCCGTGATTCGGCACGTCGAAGTGCAGCAGCTCGTGCACGATCACGTAGTCCCACAGCTGCTCGTCGAGCGCCAGCAGGTCGCGGTTGAAGGTGAGGATGCCGTTGGTCGAGCACGACGCCCACTTGGTGCGCATCTTACGAAGATAGACGCCGCGCACGGCCACGCCCAGGGTCAACGCCCAGTCGCCAACGCGGGCCCGAAAGGCCGCCCTGGCTTCCGCCGTGCGTTCTGCTGCAGCCATGGGCTCAGACCCTCGCCGCGCGCTCGAGCAGGGAGAAGAGCCGGTCGACGATTGCGACCACGGCGTCAATGTCGTCAGCCTCCGCCACCAGCGCGAAGGTCACCTTCTGACGCAGCTCGCGCAGGGCGGCCTCGCTGCTCCGCCAGTTCGGGAAGGCGAGAAAAGCCGCCTTGATCTGGCGGCTGACATCCTCGGCGTTGTCGATCCCCTCATCGAGCAACGTCCGGTAGACGAAGTACGTCAGACCATCAAAGCCTTTCTCGGCCTGCTCCACCTTGCGCTGCTCGTTGCGCTCTACCTCGCTCAGCAGCTGTTCCAGCGCCTCCTGCGTCGACGCCTGCCGGTCCTCAAAGCCCTGCAGGACCGCCTGGGCGCGCTCGGCCATGGCGATCAGGTAGGGGTCGTTGCTCTCGTCCTCGGCGGCCTTCTCGATGCTCTTGACCAAATTGATGACCTTGGTGCCGTCACCGCCCGCCTCGGCCTTGATGGTCTCGATGGTGTCACCGTTGATCTGCACCAGGTCACTCAGCTCACCGACGCCGTAGGTGCCGATTTGCTCCCGGACGAGGTTGTCCGTCTTGCGCTGGAAGTCGCGGTCGACGTAGACGGTCTTCGTGTAGGCCTTGCGTACCACGCTGAAGATTGACGCCAGGGTGCCGTAGTCCTCGATGAAGGGCCTCAGGAAGGCGTCCGGCGAGATGATCTCGTAGAGCATCTCGATCTCCTTGAACTCGCGGAAGAAGGCCTTGCGCCGCTCCGCGTCCCGGAAGTGCTCAATGAGGTTCTCGACGTCCCTGTCGTTGAAGTTCTGGCTGATCAGTGCCAGGTACTGCGGCGCTTCCGACTCCATCTTGGCCTGGAACAGCGTCTTCAGCAGCGCCAGGTCCTTGACGATGGCGTTGACCTCTTCGCTGTCGAAGGCGAGGGCCTTTTCCAGCTTGTCGAAGATGCCTACGAAGTCGAGCACGAAGCCGTGCGGCTTCACCATCTCCTCGGCTTCGTTCTCATAGGGCCGGTTCACCCGCGCAATGGCCTGCAGCAGCGTGTGGTCCCGCATGGGCTTGTCGAGATACATGGCGTAGAGCACGGGGGCGTCGAAGCCGGTCAGGAGCTTTTCGGTGACAATCAGGATCTTGGGCAGCTGCTCCAGCTTGCCGAAGCTCTTGCGGATCTGTCGCTCCCGCTTCGGGTCCAGGTGGAACTCCTTGAGCAACTCGGAGTCGTTGTTGTTGCCGGTATAGACCACCTCGGAATAGTCCGCGGGCAGGAACTGGTCAAGCGCATGCTTGTAATGAGCACAGGCTTCGCGATCGACGCCCACCAGGAATGCCTTGTAGCCCAGCGGCTCGACATTTTCACGATAGTGACGAGCCACGAACCCGGCGACCTGCCGGACACGCTCCTCACCCTTGAGGAAGTTCTTCAGGTTCACCGCGCGCTCGAGAATCTTGTTCAGTTCCTCGATATCGGCCACGCCCTCGGCCTCGGCGAGCGACAGGAACTCGGCATCCAGCGTTTCGTGAGGCACCAGCATCTCGTTAGGCGCGAGCTGGTAGTAGAGCGGCAGCGTGGTGCCATCCTCGATACTGTCGGCGATCGAATACTTGTGCAGGTAGCCCTGGTCGTCCTCGCAGCCGAAGGTCTTGAACGTCCCCCTGCCGTAGGCCGTCTTGTCCACCGGCGTGCCCGTGAAGCCGATGTAGGTGGCGTTCGGCAGGCCGGCCATGAGGAAGTTGCCGAGGTCGCCGCCGGTGGTGCGGTGGGCCTCATCGATGAGCACATAGATATTGGAGCGCGTGTTCAGGTCTGCCGGCATGTCGCGGAACTTGTGGATCATCGTCACGATGATGCCGCGGTAGTCGTCCTTCAGAAGCTGATTGAGCCGCCGGATGCTGCTGGCGTGCTCCAGGTTGCCAAGGCCCAGCGCCGCCAGGTTCTTGAGCATCTGATCTTCCAGCTCGTTGCGGTCGATCATCAGCAGCACGGTCGGCTTGTCTGCCTCTGGCGCGCGGAATAGACGCTCGGCCGCCTTGATCATGGTGAAGGTCTTGCCGCTGCCCTGGGTGTGCCAGATCAGCCCGCGCGCCCGGTCCGGCTGCAGCGCGCGCCCCACCACCGCATCCACTGCGCCAGTCTGGTGCTGGCGCAGGACGTACTTGTTGAGCTCCTCGTCCTTCTCGGCAAAGACAATGTAGTCCTTGAGGAACGACAGCACCTGCGGGATGGCGCAGAAGCTCTTCACCTTCGCTTCCAGCCTGCCCACATCCTCGTGCTTCCAGTTGAAGATGTTCCGTCGCACCGTGTTCCAGGTTACGCCGTAGGAAAAGCCGATGGCGTCCGTGGCGGTGAACAGCTGCTGCGGTACAAACAGCTCCGGCGTCTCGCGGTGGTAACGGCGGATCTGATCCACCCCCAGGGCAATTGCCTCCTCCTTGCTGGCGTTCTTGCACTCGATGACAAGCACGGGGATGCCGTTGATGAGGAAAACGACATCCTCCCGCGTGCCGTAGTGGCCGTTATGGAAGGCCCACTCCTCGGTGACCTCGTAGACGTTGCGCGACGGATCGTCGTAGTCGATGAGGATCAGGTCGCGCTCGCGGTTCTCCTCCTGATCGAAGAACTTGCCCTGATTGCGCAGATGCTCCACGAACTCCCGGTTGCCGTGGATATCGGCATGAAGGTGGCTGAACTGGCCGAGCAGCGCGCCCCCAGCCTCGGCGTAGCGCGGATTGAACTCCCGCACCTTGGCGTCAAGAAGATCGTCGAAGAACAGGGATCGGTTTCTGGCGCGGTCGGCAGGCGCGGCATCAGGATCAAAGCCGCGCCGCTGCTCGGCTACCTCGCGGGGCAAAACCCCCCAGCCTATCTCTCGGGCGTACTCTAGGATTCGGGCCTGGACCGTTTTTTGTTCTCCCGGAGCGGGCATATTATCGGACTTTAACTAAGAACTTGTCAGATTTTGCGACGCAAACCCCATCGCCGTTTAGAATAAGAGCACGCACCCAGTGCGTGCCGCGGAACGCCGTCTCCTCCCATCGAATGTGCTTCTGAGGGTCATCAGAGGGATAAAAATCTCCTCGCGGCTGACCTGCGTCTTCGGCCTCTTCTCCGGTATTGGTAATTTGCCACTCAACAGCATAGGGCTCTGGGACATTGGTCTTTACTCTGAACTTGAGCCAAACTCGCTTTGGCACCGAATCAGTTATCGCCCACAACCTCCGCCCCTTCTTCGGCCCCTTCTTGAAATGAACGTCTCCAAAAACCCTGGCGCTGTAGGCAGGCTCTTCAGAAACTTGATATTTTGACTCGACGTGGAGCGCATGAGCCTCACTGCCAAGCGGAGGAATGACTGGAGCTGCCCTAATTTCCGAGGGAAGCATCGAGCTCCTTTGCACACCAAGGTCAATCGAAACTTTACTCATAGTCCGTTCACCAATGGACCCGACGAGCAGCTCTACACCCTCTTGGAGGCTTTCAGCCTTTGAAACATGCGTAAAGTCCTCCTCTACTCGCTTCAACCACCGTAAAAAAGCTTCGCGCCGTTCTGGATATTCATTCCACTTGTCTGCAAAATTTTCGTCTTCATCGACTGGATTCTCAACCCACCAGATACCGTCGCGATTCTCGATGAAATTCGGCATCCGCTTCACAATCGAATGTAAAGCATCAAAGACATTTTCCTCGCTTTTGTATGCGTGGCCTGCAAGGGTTGTGATGATTATCGACACAGGCCTATCATCGGAATCGCTGCTGAAGTAGTTGTCACGGTGCCGCTTCAGGATTTGGATGCTTCTCTGGAGTGGGGTCTTTACACGCCATTCGGGGACATCCTCGATATTAGCGGACATTGACTCGGCCAACACGGCTGCTTTCTTTTCAAAGACGACCGCCATTCGCTCCTTGAACCACTCGGCGTAGGCTACCGGGTTACTCTTTTGCCAAAGGCGCAACTCCTTGTCGCTGAGCAGTATTCCACTAGGGGGCCGCTCTTCGTTTGGGATAGAAGGAAGGATATCCAGATGAAACGCCGGCATCGCACGCTCCTGTGGATACTTTAGGGTCCAACAACGACGGGATTCCTCCAAAATCAGTCTAAAGTCTTCTCGTTCGCTGAGTCGGTCTCCTATTTTCTCCTTGAGTTCGCTCTGCGTGATATTCGGTTTCTCAATAGTCAGCCTACAGACTTGATCAATATCGTATTCTCCGTCCTGATCTAGGGGGCGGACAATTGTGCCAAGGCGAAACGACCCCTGGACGTAAATTTCGGGCGAATAGGCGTTTAGCGGAGAGTCATCGGCACCAAGATGGTCGCCAACATCCTCGTATTTAATCGTAGCGTCTTCATATACGTGATCGGGAATATCTAGCGCGTCCGCGATGGCCGCCATGATTCTATCGAGTTGCTTTCTGTCGTCGATTAGCATTGCAAATATGCTTGCTCGCTATCTGTAAAATGGTAAATATTCCGGTGCCAAATGCTGCATAAACGTAGCCTGAAACTCAGGAACGAAGTGGCGGCTAACGTGGGCCGCCTTTCCGATTAAGTCGTCCGCCTTCTGAAACCCATCTAGTGAGAATTCATTAGCTGCGACTTTTGGATCAAGTCGCGTTACGTGGTTTTTGCCAAGCAGTAACATTACCTGATTGTTGACTCCGATACTCTGCCCACGAGTGATAACATCTACAGCAGCGCCATCTCTGCCCCATGACAGAATTCCTCCGCTGTTGAGTCTACGATGCCGATGATTAACAGCGTTTGAAGTCCCGATGCTAAGAACATGGATGTGAGACAAGGGGATTGAAAGTGGACCGCATGCCTCCACAACTGCGACTAGCGTCGGATTGTTAGCCCAAACGCCACCATCGATAAGTCGTAAGTTATCGACATCGCGCGTGCACGGAAAGAACGTAGGCGCGGAACTCGTCGCCTTAGCGACTTTCCAGGCAGGAACTTTGAAGTCTCTACGAAGGTTTTCGATGTGAGGTGTTCGGAACAAGTAGATATCGTCTTCACCGAGACTGTACGCTGGAATTACAAGTCGCTTTTCGCTGTCCCCGAAAAGACGGTCCTTGAAACAGTTTCTTAGTGCTGTTTCCAGCGGCTCCGCAGAGTACTTTCGTAGCAGCCACCTCTGCAAGGATTTTGCACCAAACCACCTTGGGAAGATCTTACGCCCTTCATTGATGTAGAACTCGACAATTTCGCGCGGACGGATCCCCAAGCCCAGACCGACCGCAATAATCCCACCGGTTGACGTCCCCGAAATCAGATCAAAATAGTCTGTAACCCGAATACCCAGATCGTCCTCAATGTTGGCGAGCAAAGCGGCGGAAAACAACCCTTTAATGCCACCTCCATCAAGGGCAAGAATCTGAAAGCGTTCTGGGCTATCGATTTTGATCTTTTGAGTCATTTTGTGATATCCAGCTATAAAGTTTCCAGCACGGCAACTCGGGTTTTCGCGGCCATTAGTTCGTAAAGGAGTGTTCGGAAAACTTCTTGGAGGACCGCTTGTTTTCTCGTCGCAAAAGCCTGTCTCTGGGCAACTTGCTGGAGCACGCTCACTATTTCTTTTTGCTCTTCCAACGATGGAACAGGAATACCAATCGTCTTTAGAAACCCGCAGGTTAGGGCTCCTTTGGTGCTGCCACCGCCGTAGGCGATTGAACGCAGAAATTCGTATCGAGTTTGCATGAACCAGAAAACATAATCCGGGTCGACGCTTTCCGAATGGAACTGGGCATACGCCAAGTGCTGATTGATGCATGTTTCGATACGAGTAATTGCTGAATTGCCGAGCGTCTTCCCTTGCCCGGTGATAGCGATTAGCAGGCTATTGGGAGCAACCATGGGGAGGTGGCACTCCCTGACCGCTAGAGGTGTCACATATTGTTCCGCCTTGGTGATGAATTGATCGTGAATCTTGCTGCTATTCAGCCAAGGGATGGTTCCACCTTTCCAATAGGTTTCGTTTAATCGCTTTGGAGTCGAGCCATTGCCTACTTTTGCGAGCGCCCCCAACTCCAACACCACCCAACTTTCGGGAACGAGACCGATTTCGGTTTGTTTTTGGGGTTCGTTGCGGAGACCCTCGGTGAAGAGCTTGTGCATGAGGGCCTTCTTCAGTTCGGTTGTAGTCTGAATGATCCGTTCCTGTGCTTCAATTGCTCGCAGCACCGCCAAGAGAACGTGCGCGATCTTCTTTTGCTCGTGGATGGATGGGAGCGGTATCGGGAATGAGGAAACAATTCCCTTATTAATGTTCTTCTGGGTAGATTCGACGTTCAGGCGAGCTAAGTGCAATCTGTGTGCTTCTAGGCAGAAGGAGAGATATTCAGGGTGACAGTTTTCCTTGGGAATTATTGCAAGAATTGCCTGATTGGTGGCAACCGGAAATTTCGTGACGGCCGTTCTTCCGATAGTTGCATACATCGATAAAAGAACTGCGTTTTCCGGAACCATCCAAGCGCTGCAGGCATCGAGACCGGCTAGTGTTAGCGATTCGTTCGTCGACTTGAGATAGGCGCCACTACTCGTTATATCGTCGATGAGGACGAAGGGAATTTCACCGCCGAAGAAATTCTTGTTCTTTCGACTAGGTGTCCCTCCTGCCTTCAGCTTAATAGCAAGCTGGTCCATACGAACGAGGGACCAACCCTCAGGGAGTTGAAAATCTGGCAATCCGCTCACTACTTGAGCTCCACAAGAATCCGCCTCCACGACTCCTCAAGCTTCCAACCTGGTCCGGCTGAGCTGAAATTCGCTAGCCGATAGCGAATGGGTCTTTGGCAGGGGCCGCCATGGGGAGACATTTGATTCCCTATTCACGCACCACCGCAAAGAGACTTCCGGCTGCACTAATCACCATCCTTAGCGCGCGCATAGCGCACAGGCTTGGAAAGTTTCTTGATTTGCCGGTTTTCGAGCATCTGTTTGAGCCATGTATTCACTTGCGTCTTCGAGACCCTAAGAGTCGCTGCGAGTTCGTCCGCTTGAGTCGGAGATTCAAGTAATTCCAAAATAATCTCTGAAGCCGCATCCATCAGCCGGTCAGCAGGGCTCCGGCTCTCTTCAACTACTTGCGCCTCGTTCGGAGCTCTTTCACTATCGGCTTGTAGTGCAGTGTAGGCCGTTGGCTCTTCGCCAACCTCCAGCCCCAGCTGCTCGCACCGGGGCACACTGGAATGCGCTGCAGCAGCCTGCGCGACTGCCGCGGAGAGTTCCTGACTGGTTTTCGGCTCCGGCCACGCAATGCCTCCGCGATCAATCAATGCGGCGTTGCCCTGGCCTGCTTCCGCTCCATTGCAAACGAACACCGGGACGAGGTTCATTCGCTTCAGCTGTTCGATGGCACCGGTCCAGGTACCCCCTTTATTGAAGTCAGCGGTGACCACCAGGCCGGCGTCAGCGAGGGCGTAGATCGCCTTGTTCCGCTGCATGGCGTTGCCAACGTTGAATCCCGCGGACGGGTCGTAGGCGGAGATAAGGACCAGCCTGCCGTCGAGCAGGGCTTGCCGGTTCTCCTTGGCCAACGCGGCCTTGCCCAGGCTGTCGGCCATCACGCCGATGACGTCGCCACCATTGTGCAGTGCTCCCGCCATGGCAGAGCTGTCGATGCCCCTGGCGGCCCCGGAAACGATCGGCATCTTCGCGCTGGCGGCGAGCGCGCCTAACTGCTCAGCGTAGTCCTTTAGCGTTTCCGTGATCTTGCGCGACCCGACGACCGCGAGCCCGCCTTCGTCGAGAAGGGCCCGCTCGCCACAGCCGTAGAGGATGGGGGGCGCCTGGTCTCGCAGCCTGGCTTTCAGCCGTTTCGGATAGGTGCGGTCGGCACGGCTGACGACCCAGATGGCGCGCCGTTGCCATTCGTTCAATGCCTGCCCGAGCAGGAAGCCGCGGTTTAGCAGTGCTTGCAGGCGAGCCGGATCAAAGGCCGGGGGAAGCGCCGAAAGAATTGCATCAGCCCTGGCGCCGAGCAGGTCCTGCGGTTGACAACCCTGGGCGTGCAGCGATCGGGCGAGGGTGTTGTATTCCTTGAGGGTCAGGGTTTTCACTCCCTCAGCTTTCCTGCCTGTGATCAGGGGCGCAGTGAGGAGCAGGATCGCTTTTGTGCTTTCAGAGATGTCGTTCATTGCTGGCTATTGGCTGTGGAGGCAAGCGCGATGGGATACACCCTTCCGGAACCCGCCTCCCTCAACAGATAGGCAGCGACCGTCAGCGTCCATCGGGAGTCCACCATATCGTCAACGAGGAGGACGGGGCCAGCGGATACATTTCCTTGTACGCTCCTCAGCGCACCGTCCACGTTACGCGCCTGCTGCGCGCTGTTGGCCATATCCTTCTGCTCCGGGCGGTGATCGGTTCGCTCCAGCGCGCAGGCAAACGGCAGGCCGAGCCGC
>CAJWWA010000010.1 GCA_913048495.1 uncultured Halieaceae bacterium | reverse complement strand
ACAGGGTGGGCAGATACTGCCCACCCGTGCCGGGGTGCTGCTGTTCGGCGAGGGCCGCTATGTGCGGCAGATTCTGCCGAGGCCGGTGTTGGATTATCAGCGTATCGACACGCCCTTCGACCAGTGGTCGGCGGAGCAGCGCTGGCACGATCGTTACGTGTTCGAAGAGAACATCTTCCAAACCTGGCAGGGACTGGTTACCCGCTACATGCGGATTGCCGAACATCCGTTCTCGCTCGATCCGGCCACCCTGCGCCGCAACGACGATCCGCCCGACTATGTGGCCTTCCGGGAAGCGGCAATCAACCTGCTGATCCATCAGGACTACGGCGACCATGGCCGCAAGGCGTCCATTCGTCTGTTCACCGATCGCACTATCTTCTGGAACCCCGGCGATGCCTTCGCAACCGAGGCGGAGCTGTTGGACCCCACCGAGAAGGAGGTGCGCAACCCGTCCATCGTGAAGGCGTTTCGCCGGATCGGCTTGTCAGACCAAGCTGGCACAGGCATCCGCGCCATCTTCCGTAACTGGCACGATCTCGGGCGCGTACCGCCGCAGTTGCGAAACGACAAGGCACGCAAGGAATTCGAGCTGATATTGCTCAACTCGCCGCTGGTCACCGAAGCGATGCAGCGCTTCCGTGAAGCCCTGGGTGCCACCCTGACGCCGGAGCAGGCCGATGCGCTGGCCCTGGCCTTGACATTGCCGCAAGACGAGCCATTGACCCTTACTGCAATCCGCAGCCTGGGCATCAGTACCACCCAGCAAGCCCGGGCTGTGGCAGACCATCTGGTGCTGCAGCAGATGCTCGACAAGCTCAGTGATACCCAGTACCAGGCGCGGGAGGAGATCCGCCAGCGTTTTGCCCGTGAGGCAGAAGACCAGGCCGGGGGCCAAGTCGGGACCAAGTCGGGACCAAGTCGGGACCAAGTCGGGATCATGTCGGGACTCAGTGCCGAACAACGCACGGTGTTGATGCGATTGGAGGATGAGCACGATATCGCCACCCTGATGGAGTGGGCCGGACGCAGTAATCGCAGCAAGTTCCGGGAGGCGGTGTTGACCCCCCTACTGGAGTTGAACCTTGTCGAAATGACCCAGCCTGACAAGCCTCGCTCCAGCAAACAGCGCTATCGTCTCACCGAGCGAGGCAAGGCACTGCGCACTGGTGACGGCGAATGACTCAACCCCAGCGCGACTTCACCATTGGCGATTGGTGCTGGTTGGTCCGACAGGCGACCCCGTGCCGGGTGGTTGAACGCCAGGACGTGTGGGGTGAGGTGACCTATCGCGTGTGGCTGCCGGCCAAGAACACAGTGGGGCGTGTTCGCGCCCAGGATCTCGATGATCTGACAGCAGTGCGCCCGGCCGTTGAGCAGATACTGCATACAGCGGCATCCGCAAAGCTTCTGGATGCCCTGGAAGACAACCTGCTGCTGGCCCCTATCCAGTCCAGTGTGGTGCCGCTGCCCCATCAGCTGTATGCGCTGAACCGGGCCATGAGCCGCGACCGCATTCGCTACCTGCTGGCGGACGAAGTGGGCTTGGGCAAGACCATTGAGGCGGGCTTGATTTTGCGGGAGCTGAAGTTGCGCGGCATGGTGCGGCGCGTACTGGTTGTTGCACCCAAGGGCCTTGTGCGGCAGTGGCAAGCCGAGATGCGGCTGCACTTCAATGAGAGCCTGCGCTTTATCGAGCCTTCCGAACTCGCCGCATTCCGTCAGTGGCGGGTCAACGCCAGTAAGGACGAAGACAACCTGTGGCGCCTGCACGACCAGGTGATCTGCTCGCTGGATTCCGTCAAACCGATCGAGAGGCGGCGGGGCTGGAGCCTGGAGCAGTTGACCACCTACAACCGCGAGCGCTTCGAGGACCTGATTTCGGCCGGCTGGGATCTGGTGATCATCGACGAGTCCCACCGCATGGGCGGCAGCACCGAGCAGGTTGCCCGCTACAAGCTGGGCGCCGCCTTGGCTGAGGCCGCGCCCTATCTGCTGCTGCTGTCCGCGACCCCGCACCAGGGCAAGACCGACCAGTTCATGCGGCTGATGCAGTTGCTGGACTGTGAGGCGTTTCCGGACGAAGGCAGCATCAACCGCGATCGGGTGCGCCCGTTCCTGATCCGCACCGAGAAGCGGGCCGCCATCGACGCCGAAGGCCAACCGCTGTTCAAGCCCCGGTCCACGCGATTGCAAGCCGTGGCGTGGCAGGACCGACATGCCGCCCAGCAGCGGCTCTACGAGGCTGTCACGGACTACGTCCGGCACGGCTACAACCAGGCGATGGCCGCCAAGCAGCGGCACATCGGCTTCCTGATGATCCTGATGCAGCGTCTGGTGACGTCCAGTACGGCCGCCATCCGCGCCACGCTGGAGAAGCGGCAAGCCCTGCTGGATGCGCCCCAGGCACAGGCGAACCTGTTGGCGGGTCCATCCCTGGACCCGCTCCCTTCGGGGCCAGCCTGGCGCCTGTCCAAAATCGCTCCCGGCGATTTTGTCGAGGCGGTGGACCCGGATGACTGGGCAGAGCTCGACGGCCAGTCCCAGCTCGACATTGCCCTGCAGGCCAGCGGCTGGGAGCGCGAGAAGTCGGAAGTCGAGATGCTGCTGGATCTCGCTCGCGAAACCGAGCGACAGGGGGCGGATGCCAAGGCGGAAGCGCTGTTGGAGCTGATCTACAAACTCCAGCAGGAAGAGAACGACCCACAGCTCAAGGTGCTGGTGTTCACCGAGTTCGTTCCCACTCAAGCCATGCTCGCCGAGTTCCTGGAGAGCCGGGGCTTTTCCGTGGCGCTGCTCAATGGCGGGATGGACCTGGACGCGAGAACCCGCGCCCAGCAGGCCTTCTCACGAGATGTCCGGATACTGATCTCCACCGACGCCGGCGGCGAGGGCCTGAACCTCCAGTTCTGCCATGTCATCGTCAACTTCGACATGCCGTGGAATCCGATGCGTCTGGAGCAGCGCATCGGCCGCGTGGACCGCATCGGCCAGCCGCATGTGGTGCGAGCTATCAACTTCGTACTGGAAGACACGGTGGAACACCGGGTGCGCGAGGTGCTGGAGGAAAAGCTCGCTGTCATCGCCCAGGAGTTCGGCGTCGACAAGGCGGCGGACGTGATGGACTCGGTGGAGGTGGAGCCGATCTTCGACGAACTCTTCGTGCACGGGCTACAGGACCCTGCATCCATCGACCAGGAATGCGATGCGGTCATCAACCAGGTTCGGGAAAAGGTGGCGGCGAGTCGCAAGGACACCGACCTGCTGACCGAGGATCACACGCTGGAGGCGGACGATGCGCGTAAATGGCGCGACCATCCGGCACAGTACTGGCTGGAGAGGGCGATCACCGCCGGGCTACCTGCGCGAGGTGGGGCGGCTGAGAAGGCTGGCGACGCCTGGCGCGTGAAGTGGGCGGACGGGAGCGAGTCTCCTCGCGTCTGCTTCGATGCGCGCACCGCCGAACAGAACCCTGAGATGGAGTGGATCACACTGGAAGATCCACGCGCCCGTGCAGTCATCAGCGAGTTGCCGCGCTGCGTGGGGGGCCAACCCCTGGCGATTGCGACGGTGACCGGCTTGCCCGATACGGTGCATGGGGTGTGGTCGCTGTGGGAGATCAATCTCAGCGCATCCAATCTCTCCGAGAGCTTCACAAATTTGCCGGGAGCGAATTTGAACAGCCGACAGGCTGGCCCCGCAGGGGCGGCTTACATGGATGTAGGCCGTAACCGGCGGCGATTCCTGCCCGTGTTTGTCACCGACGACGGTCGCACCTTCGTGCCGACCGCCCAGCGGATCTGGGATTTACTGCTCACCGAGAACGTGATGCTTGCACCGAAGGTCGAGGTGGAGAACGCCTTGGCCTGCTTCGAAAAGTCGCTGGCTGCGGCCAAAATGCAAGGAGAGCAGCTGTTTGCAGAGCTGGTGGAGGAGCACCGCACCTGGCTCGCCGAGGAGCGCGAACGAGCGCGCTACGCGTTTGAGGCGCGTTTTCAGGCAATCGGCCGTATCGGTCTTCCCGCGGTCAGGGAGCATAGACGAAAGCGCCTCGAAGCCGAGTTTGAGGCACGCATGGCGGAATTGGCGGATGCGGAAGCCTGCACGCCGGATCTCAACGCCGTGCTGATGTTGAGAGTCGGCCAATCGGGAGGTGCACAGGCATGACAAATTCGTCGGGAACGAATTTGGACAGCCGCAAGGCGGGTCGCGAAGCGGCCGCGTCCAGGGATGGGCGCAGCACCGCGTGGGCTGATCGCATCCTGAAGGAGTTCCCCTCCGATCTCGCCCGGCTGTGGATTGTTACAGACCCGGACGACGTGTTGCTGGATGAGCAGGTGTTGTCTGGCCTGCGCGAACGCGGTTTCGATGTATTGCCATTCGAGGACAGCATCGCCTTCCGGGCAGAGTACGAGGAGCGCTATCGGGCGGCGTGGGAACGCGGGGAACCTGGCCCGTCCCGCGCCTTGGTCCTCCAGTTGCGTGGCACGGCCCTGGGCGAACTGCCTTGGGACTACCTGCGCCAGGCGCGCAAGGTCAGTCTGGGGCTTGTAGAGCTGTTTCCGAAACTGAGCTATGCGGTGGTCAGGCAGCTGGGCAGCGAGATGCTACCCGCGCTGTTCGAGGCGCAGGCGCGGCACGTTCACCAGTCACTGGGTGAGGCGGCGACGAAGGAGTTTGTGCTGACCCACATCTTCCGGATCAGCCCGCATCTGATCACCCGGCCAGAGGATCTTTGGCGTGAGCTTCTCCGCTTGCACTACCGCGAGGCGCTGCTGCCGCCCGTGTTGGCGGAGCACGTGGAGCATGTGCTCGGTGAGCGAACGATCTTCAAGGGCATTCCTGTCGCCGATCTGTTTTCGCAGAAGAGCCTCGCGCTGCGCGTGGTGCAGAACGCCTGGTATCGCTATCTGACCAAGCTGGGGCTCACCGGAACGCGAACGGGGGAGCCGGCGCCGTCGGACTATGTGCCCAGGCTCGACATCCCGTTCGATCACCACGATGTCCGTGTGATTGTCGATTCGATGTTTCTGGACGGCACGCTACACCCGCTGGCGATCCAGGGTGCGCCGGTCAACCTGCCGGAATGGGTGAAAGCGGGTGTTGTGCAGGATCCGTTGTCGATGCGGAATCTGGTGCTTGAAGGCATAAAGAATCTCGCGGATGAGCTTCCGAACGCCGCCTCCTCCTACCGGGACTGGACCCATTTCTCGCGTCGGATCGGCGAGGTGATCTCGCGTTTCCACGGTCTGGACGCGGCCCGGGTAGAAAGCCTGAAGGATGAAATGCGGGGCTTGGTGAGCGATGCAGACAACCGGCTGCAAGAGTGGGTTGAAACGCACTACGCCGATTTGCCGTCCCTGCCAGCGGCCAAAGGGCCTGTCATGGTCCATCACGTGCCGCGCTACCTTGCGATGCGCCGAGCGAGCGGCGAGGAAAAGATCGCTCTCGTGGTCTTTGACGGACTGGCGGTAGATCAGTGGACCCAGATTCGCGAGTGCGTCGTTCATCGATCGCCGCGACTGATGTTCGACGAGAACGCCTGTTTTGCGTGGCTGCCAACCCTGACGTCGGTGTCCAGGCAGGCGCTGTTCTCCGGCCTGCGCCCACGCGAGTTCGCCGACAGCATCGAGACCACGTCGAAAGAGCCTCAGCACTGGACGCGGTTCTGGCAGGACCACGGACTTCGCGCCAATGAGGTCTTGTACCGCAAGTCGCTCAAGCGCACGGATGACATTCCTGAGCTGGAAGCTCTGCTGTCGAACCCAACCGTGAAGATTGCCGGTCTGGTCGTGGATACGGTCGACGAGATCATTCACGGCGCCGTGCTCGGCAAGCGCGGCCTTGCGGCCCAGATTGGGAGCTGGTGCGAATCGGGCTTCGTGGATCGCCTGTTTGCGATGCTGCTGGACAACGGATTCCACGTCTACCTGACCGCCGACCACGGCAATGCCGAAGCGGTAGGAATTGGTCGCCCGAACGAGGGAGTCGCCTCGGAACTGCGCGGAGAGCGTGTGCGGACGTATCGCAGCGAGACTTTGATTGCGGAGACAGCAGTGGCAAATCTGGACACCTTCCGTCTGGATATCGCTGGACTACCGGTGAACTTCATGCCCCTATTCGCAGGAGGGCGTGGGGCATTCGTGCCGAAGGGTGACCAGGTCGTTGTCCATGGCGGCATGTCCCTGGAAGAGCTGATCGTGCCTTTCGTGAAAGTGAGTTACGTGACAAATCTGGCTGGAGCAGATTTGGACAGCCGTCAGGCTGGCCCCGAAGGGGCGGCCTCCAGGGATGGAGGCCGCAATTGAATCGAATGAAATCATCAGCACCACGAATCGGCTTTGATCGCTTCATACCGCTGGAGTGGGCGGAGGCTGCGCTGCGCGTGCGTGCTGATCTGGGGACGCTCGATGATCTGAATGCCCTGTTGGACGCAGCCGAACTGGGTGTGGCAGCGCGCAAGAAGACTCGGACCGTGTTGAACCGCTTATGGCTGGCGCCACGTCCGGAACTCGCCGATTTCGCCGAGCGAGGCGTCGCGATCTTCAAGGCAGACCCAAGCATCTCTATCTCTGCCCTGACCTGGGGCATGGCTATCGCAACCTATCCGTTCTTCGGCAAGGTGGCAGAACTGGTTGGTCGCGTGTCTGCACTCCAGGGAGACTGTGCTTCGGCCGAGGTTCATCGGCGAATGAGCGAAACCTATGGCGAGCGTGAAGGCACCTACCGGATGACCAACATGGTGCTTCAGTCGCAGGCGAGCTGGGGAGCGATCCAACGCATCGAGAATGGCAAGCGCCTTTTACGGCTGAAGCCGATTGTGGTCAGCGACGTGCAGGCGGTTGCGTGGCTGGTCGAAGCAGTGCTGCGTTACGTCGGCAAGGCGGTGGTCGTCCCCGCGTTGTCGTCTCAGGCGGTGCTCTATCCGTTCGTGCTGGACCAGCCGCTAGGCTACCTTGTATCCAAGAGTTCGAACTTGGAGGTGGGGTTGGCGGGAGCGGGGAGTCAGTTCGTGTGCTTACGCCAGAGGTGAAGACAAGAATTGAACCGTAGAGCAGTTTTCTGCCATCGGTGAACGAGTACAGAGGAATCGTTATGTCGGTGAGTTTTGAGATGATTGATACGTATATCGTCTCGGTCACCGTGAAAAGAATGATGATCCTGGTTTCGATGGGTTCACCTCGGTCATCCGCCCGAGCACGATGACCGTGATCGCTTCATCGATGATGCCGAACCCGGTCAAGCGCCGATCAAGACCGAGCGAAGCCGCGCCGAGGGCTTCGATCTCATGCTTGAGCGTCGCGGCGAAGACATCTGTGTCCCAGGTCGGCAGGGCGCGGGGGAGCTTGCCGTTCATTCCTCAAAAAAGGCGTCTGTCAACGGCGCAAAGCCTATCTTCGGGATGCGCGGCTTGCACTTGGGATAAGCCCGCTGCCCCGTGACCCGCGCATAGCGTAGAGCTATAAGCCAGATGCGCTCGTTTACTCGCCGATCCTCGATGATCGCGAGCGGTTCTAAAAAGCCACGAGCAGCATGCCGATGTGGGGATTGACCAGGATGTTGCCCAGGGAGTTGTAGAGTTTGTTGCCGCTGAAGCCGGGGATATGCCAATGGGCGCGCATCCAGTATCTTGAGCAGGGGATAAGGTTGGCCTGAGACGTTGAATTCCCGCCCGCGAAAACTGCAATCGCGCTCGCCCCGATCATTGGCCGCGGCGATGAAGAAGAAGGTCTGGGTCTCCAGGACGCCGCCCACGCGGGGAGGCAGGTGGTCCCGGATTATCCCGAGATTGTGCTTGTTCCAATAACCTGCCGTACCGAAGCGGCGTTGGGCGTCGAGCGCCCGAGCGCGGCACCATGGGGGCATCTGCATCGCGCGTGGCCTCCATGAATGCCTTACAAAGCCAGATCGGATAACCCCGGATGGTCGTCCGGCCGGCGGCCCAACGGCCAGAAGAACTTGCGGTCAGCTTCCGCAATGGGCAGGTCGTTGATGCTCGCGTAGCGGCGCATCATGAAGCCTTGCTCGTTGAATTCCCAGTTCTCGTTGCCGTACGAGCGGTACCACTGGCCCGAGTCGTCGTGCCATTCGTAGGCGAAGCGCACCGCGATGCGGTTGCCGGTGAAGGCCCACAATTCCTTGATCAGCCGGTAGTCGAGTTCGCGCGCCCACTTGCGTTCGAGAAAACGCTGCACCTCGGCACGGCCGACCGGGAATTCGGCGCGGTTTCGCCAGCGTGTGTCTTCCGTGTACACAAGTACCACGCGCGCGGGATCGCGCGTATTCCACGCATCTTCGGCCATGCGTACTTTCTGTCGGCCAGTTTGTTCGGTAAAGGGGGGCAGGGGCGGCTTGGTTTCCATGATCTCTCCTCGGTGCGACTGTAGACAGATCTGTCCACGTTCGGACCCTAGCCGATGTGGAACGACTTGTCTACACTGCGCGCATGACCCCAGGCAAATCCAGATATGCCCTGCCCGCCCGAGAGCGCATTCTCGCTACCGCGCATGAGCTGTTTTATCGCCACGGTATCCGTGCGACCGGTATCGATCGCGTCATCGCCGAGGCAGGCGTGACTAAGGTAACCTTCTACCGCCACTTCCCGAGCAAGAACGATCTGATCCTGGCCTATCTGGAGCATCGGCATCGATTGTGGATGGACTGGCTAGTCGAAGCACTGGAGCGGCACCGTGGGCGGGGCCGGGGCACTGCCACACGGCTCGTCGCCGTGTTCCAGGAATGGTTCGGGGGCGAGGGTTATCGTGGCTGCGCCTTTATTAACGCGGTGGTGGAATTGGGCGGTACTGTCCCCGAGGTGACTGAAATCGCGGTTCGTCACAAGCACGAGGTAACGGATGTGATCGCCCGCATGCTGCCCGAATCACCAGACCTACAAGACCACGCACTGGCCATCACGGTTGCGCTGGACGGCGCCATTTTGCGAGTACAGATGGAGAAGACAGCAGAATCTGCGCTCGCCGCCCTCGCTACGACGCTGCGGGCGCTCACCAAGGGATAGGTGGCGGCCTGCGAATCTTTCGTTCCTGGCGATGCGGGTCGATTTGGCGTGGGGGCACCGTTGATCCTGGAGGGGCTGCGCCCAAGGATGGGTGCCGGAAGGGCAAGCACCTCGTGCGCATGGAGCCGGTCGTGGTCAGCAACGAACAGGCTGTGGTCGCGTATTCCACGCTCATTCGGCCACTGATTCTACGGCCATTCGGTCACTGCCTCGGGCAGGGAGCGATGCAGGACATCGTTGCTAGGATCGGCCCTTTTTGCCGGAGCGAAAGGGATTGAGATGGAGCGTTTGTCCATGCGTAAGATCCGAGAGGTACTGCGCCTGCGGTATGAGGTCGGGCTTTGTAGTGGGACACGGTCGGTATTTGGAGATCGTTTACCCGGCAAGCCCAAGCCCTATGGGCCTCGCAATCGCTGTGTCTGCTTCATCTTCGGGCATGAGGTTCCGGTTGCCGAGTTTCCTCGGCTTCCGTAGCTTCCCGTCTCGGAGTAGGCGCCAACTCGTCATTTCCGAGCAGTCGCCGAGCTTCTGCCGGAGCTGCTTATCGGTGATCAGTCGGACGTCCCCCAATTGCTCGCGCAACACCTGCAGGCGTTGGTCGAGATCAGGGTAGTTGCTGAAATCTGACGGACTTTTCGCCCTGCCCGTCCATGCCCAAGTGAACCGACTTAGAATAGGCGCGAATCGAGAGAGAAAGGCGTTCGAATTAGACACGATCTGGACATGCTGCCTTGGTAACGCGTTGAAATTAAAAGAAACACCGAAGGTTCGAATCCCTCCCCCACCGCCATCCTGCAGTACCCCCGCACGTACTTCGGCGCCCTGAGAAGCCTTTTTGACCTGCGTTCACGCAGCGGTCTATGCTGGCTTTCATCCTTTCGCTGTCGATGAGCTGACGTGCCCGCTGTATCGAGTACTGTCTTCCTTCGCGCCGGCGCCGTCCGCGCCGTTCTCTATGCGCTGCTCTGGGGCGTGCTCGTCGGCTTCGAGCCGGGGAGCTGGTCCCTCGGGGTTCCGGCCGTGCTGCTGGCGACGTGGCTCAGCCTGCGCCTTCTGCCGCCGGTCGGGTTACGGCTGCTGCCGGTCGTGTCATTCCTGGGCTACTTTGCCTGGCATTCGCTGCTCGGTGCGGTCGACGTCGCCCGGCGGGCGCTGGCGCCGCGTCTGCGCCTTGCGCCGGCGCTGGTGCCCTTCGAGACGGCGCTGCCGCCAGGACTGCCGCGCGTCCTGCTCCTGAACAGTATCTCGCTGACGCCCGGGACGCTGAGCGCGGATATCCGCGACGACACGGTCTGGGTCCACGTGCTCGACGGGGCCGGGGGGCACGAGGCCGCTCTCGCCGGCCTGGAGGCACGGCTGGCACGGGTGTTCTGCGCATGAACCTCGATGCGGTTCACACGGGGCTCGCACTCTTTCTGCTCGCCAACCTCCTCGCCGGCCTCTGGCGCGTGCTCGCCGGGCCGACGCCGGCGGACCGCATGCTGAGCACGCAGCTCTTCGGCACGACGGCCGTCGCGCTCCTGGCCATGGAGGCCGATACCCGTGGTATGCCGTCGCTGCGGGATGTCGCCCTGGTGTTCGCACTGCTGGCGGCGATTACCGCGGTGGCCTTCGTGCGCCGCGTCTGGCAGCCGCACGGAGACGGCAAGTGAACGCGCTGGCGCTGGCGTGCATGGTGCTCGGCGCGCTGTTCTTTCTCGCGGGCACCGTCGGCCTCCTGCGCTTCCCCGACGTGCACGCGCGGCTGCACGCGCTGACCAAGGCGGACAACGTGGGCCTCGGCTTCCTGCTCCTGGGCCTCGCCCTCGAGGCGGGCTCGGCGGCGGTAGCGGCCAAGCTTTTCGTGACCTGGTGCCTGGTCCTCCTGGCCAGCGCGTCGGTCTCCCATGTCATCGCCCGGGCGGCACTGCGCCGCGGGGTCGAGCCATGGCAGCGATGACCCTGCTGCCCCTGGCGCCGGACGTTCTGCTCGGCGTCGCGCTGCTGTTCACGGCGTGGCGAGCGCTGTATACGCAGGCGCTGTTCCCGGCGGTGGTCTTTTTCGTGGCCTTCGGCATGCTCCTCGCGCTGGCCTGGATGCGGCTGCAGGCCCCGGACGTCGCGCTCGCCGAGGCGGCGATCGGCGCGGGGCTGACCGGGGCGCTGCTCATGGCGGCGGTGGCGCGGCTGCGCGGTCGCGACGAGGACCGGCCGTGAAGGCGTTTGCCAGCGCGGCGCTCGCACTCCTGCTCGCGGGGCTGGCTGCCGTACTCGCGTGGACCGTGACCCGGCCCGTGACGCCCGGCCGCGACGTGCCCGCACTCATCGCCGGGGCCCTCGACGTCAGCGGCGTGAGTCACCCGGTCACCGCCGTGCTGCTCAACTTCCGCGGCTACGACACGCTGCTGGAGCTGGTGGTCCTGCTCATTGCCCTCGCGGGAGTCCGCTGCCTGGCGCCGCTGCCGCCGCCCCGCGGCAGCGCGCCCGTCGGCGGTGTGCTGCGTGAACTCGCCTCGCTGCTCCTGCCCGTACTCGTGCTCGTCGCCGTCTACCTCCTGTGGGCCGGTGCGACGCGGCCCGGGGGGGCGTTCCAGGGCGGTGCGCTTCTCGCGGCCGCGGGCATCCTCGCGCTCCTCGCCGGCCGCGACCGCTTTCTCTGGCGCCTCGAGCACCGGCTCTGGCCCCTGGCCTGCCTGGGGGTCGCCGTGTTCCTCGCGGTCGCTGCCGGCACGCTCGCGGCCGGGGGGGTGCTGCTCGGCCTGCCGTCCGCCCACGCGGGGACGCTGATCCTGGTCATCGAGGGTTTTGCGCTGCTCTCCATCGCGGTGACGCTGGTCGCCCTGTTCCTGGGTACCGGGGAACTCGAGGACCGGGACCCGTGACCGGGCAGGCCCTCTACGCGGTGCTCGGCTGCGGGCTGTTCTGCCTCGGCTTTCACGCCCTCGTGGTCGCGGCACACCCGCTTCGCCGCCTGCTCGCGGTCAATGTCATGGGCAGCAGCGTGTTTCTCGTCCTCGTCGCCGGGGCAGCGCCGGGCGACCCGCTGCCCCAGGCCCTGGTGATCACCGGCATCGTCGTCGCCGTCGCGGCGACGGCCCTCGGCCTCAACCTGCTGCTGCGGCTGGCGGTGCCCGCTGCCGCCGACGAACCGGCGGACGGGGAGGGCGGTTCGTGAGCGATTCGGTACTGCTGCCGCTGCTGGTGCTCTGGCCCCTGGCCGGCGGGCTGGCCGCGTTGCTCGCGCCGCGGATCGTCGGGCTTGTTCTTGTCGCCGGTACGCTGGGTAACCTGGCACTCGGACTGTTCCTTGCGGTGACGCTGCCGGGCGGCGATCCTCTCGCGCACGACGTTGGCGGCTGGGGTGCTCCCCTCGGCATCGCCCTGCGTGCCGACGGCCTCTCGGCGATCCTGGTACTGGTCACGGCGTTCGCCGCCCCATGGCTCGCGCTGCATGCCAGTGCGGCCTACGCGGAGCCGGAGCGACGCTATTTTGCCGGGCTTTTCCTCCTGTTCCTCGCGGCCCTCAATGGTCTGTTCCTGGCGGGGGACCTGTTCAATCTCTACGTGACCCTCGAGCTGCTCGGGCTGTCCGCGGTCGCCCTGGCTGCGCTCGGTGGCGGTCCGGCGGCGCTGGCTGCATCGCTGCGCTACCTGCTGGCGACGCTGACCGGTTCTCTCGCCTACCTGCTCGGGGTGGCGCTGCTCTACCGCGCCGCCGGCACGCTGGACCTCGCGCAGCTGGCGGGGCAGGGCACGGTCCTGCCGGGCGGGGCGGTGGCGTTTGCGTTGATGGTCGCCGGCCTGCTGCTCAAGGCAGCCGTCTTCCCGCTGCATTTCTGGCTGCCGCCGGCCCATGCCAACGCGACACCGCCGGTGAGCGCCGCGCTCTCTGGGCTCGCCGTCAAGGCGCCGCTCTACCTGGTGCTGCGCCTCTGGCTCTCCCTCTACGACGGGGCCTGGCCCCTGGTTGCCGAGCTGCTTGCGGCCCTGGGCGCCGCGGGCGTGCTCTGGTGCTCGCTGCAGGCCGTGCTGCAGGCGCGGGCGAAGCTGCTGGTCGCCTATTCCACCGTGGCGCAGCTCGGCTACCTGCTCGTCGCGCTGGCCCTGGTGCCTGCGGCGGGGCTCACCGCTTACGGGGCCTTTGTCGTGCTGCTCGTATCCCACGTGCTGGCGAAGGCCGGGCTGTTCCTCGCCGTGGGCAACCTCGCCCGGCGCGCCCGGCACGACCGCATCGACGGGTTCGAGCGGGTCGTGCACCACATGCCGCTGTCGGCTGGAGCGATCGCTCTCGCGGGGGTGAGCCTCATGGGCCTGCCGCCGAGCGGCGGCTTCAGCGGCAAGTGGCTGCTGCTGCAGGCCGGCATCGCCTCGGGCAGGTGGTGGCTGGTTGCCGTGGTGCTCCTCGGCGGCCTGCTGGCGGCCGTGTATATCTTCAAGCTCATCGAGCATACCTTCGGCGGCAGTGACCGGCCCGAGGCCACGGCGCTTCCGCGGCGCATGGAGTGGGCGGCGCTCGCCCTCGCCGGCAGCGCCGTGGGCCTGGGCTTTCTCGGCCAGCCGCTGCTCGGGCTCCTGGGTGGCGTGCCGTGAACGAGCACGCGCTGCTGCCGCTCGCCGTGCTCGCGAGCTCGCTGTTGCCGGGGCTGGTGATCTTCTTCCTGCCCGAGCGGGCCGTGCGCCTTCGCAGCGTGCTCAACCTGGCCGGGGCGACCGCGAAACTCCTGCTCGTGGCGGTGATGCTCTGGGGCGTCTCCCGGGGCGTGAGCTATGCCGTTTCCTTTCCACTGCTGCCCGGGATCGCGTTCTCGCTGCGTGCCGATTCGCTCGCGCTGCTCTTCGTGACGCTGTCGGCACAGCTCTGGTTCCTGACCACGATCTACGCCATCGGCTACCTGGAGAATTCGCCGAACCGGGCGCGCTTCTTCGGCTTTTTCAGTCTCTGCGTCACCGCGACGGTCGGCGTCGCCATGGCCGGCAACCTGCTCACCTTCCTGCTCTTCTACGAACTGCTGACGCTCTCGACCTATCCCCTCGTCGTGCACCGGGAAACACCCGTGGCGCGCGCGGCGGGCAACCGCTACCTCGCCTACACCATCGGCGGCGGAGCGGCACTGCTGCTCGGTACGGCCTGGCTGTATGCGGAAGTGGGTACGCTCACCTTCACGCCCCGCGGCTTCCTCGACGGCTCCGATGCGCCGCCAGCGGTGCTTGCCGCCATCTTCTTCCTCCTGGTGGCGGGTGTGGGGGTCAAGGCCGCCCTCGTGCCGCTGCACGGCTGGCTGCCCCGCGCGATGGTGGCGCCCGCGCCGGTGAGCGCGCTGCTGCACGCGGTCGCCGTGGTCAAGGCCGGGGCCTTCGGGATCATCCGCATCGTCTACGACGTGTTCGGCGTGGAGTACGCGGCCGAGCTCGGCGTGATCGATGCGCTGGCAGCGGTGGCGGCCTTCACCATTATCTACGGCTCGCTGCGCGCGCTCGCGCAGGATGACCTGAAGCGCCGGCTCGCGTTCTCGACCGTGTCCCAGGTGTCGTACATCGCCCTCGGGGTGGCGATCGTCGGGCCCCTCGCCAGCATCGGCGGTATCGTCCACCTCGTGCACCAGGGCCTGATGAAGATCACGTTGTTCTTCTGCGCGGGCAACTACGCGGAAACGCTCGGACTGCACAAGGTCAGCGAGCTGGACGGGGTAGGGCGGCGCATGCCGCTGACCACTGCTGCGTTCACGGTCGCCGCGCTGGGGATGATCGGGCTGCCGCCGATGGCCGGCTTCATCAGCAAGTGGTATCTCGGCCTCGGTGCACTCGAGGCCGGTGACACCTGGGCGGTCGTCGTCCTCGCCGGCAGCAGCGCCCTGAACGCCGCCTACTTCCTGCCCATCCTGCACCGGGCCTGGTTCCGCACGCCCGCCGGTCCGTGGCCGCCCCCGGCCGCGGGCGCCCGGGCGGAGACGGCGCTCGCGCTGCTCGCACCGCCGGTGGTCACCGCGCTGCTCGTGATCCTCGCCGGTCTGTTCGCGGCGGTGCCCTACAGCCCGCAGGAGTGGGCGACGCTGGTGGTGCGCCGGGAGTTCTACGCGCCATGAACCTTGCCCTGCTGTTCGTCTTCGTGCCGCTCTTGGCCGCGCCGCTGCTGCCGCTCGTGCCTGTCGCGGGGCGCCGCTGGCTGGTGACCCTCGCGGCACTGCTGCCCGTCGCCATCCTGGTGCCGGGCCGGGCGCTTGACCTGTCGTGGGTCATGCTCGGGGCCGGCGCGGTCCCCGGCATGCCGGCCGCCGCCGCGGTGGCATGCCTGGCGCTTTGCTTCGCACCGGCGCTCTGGTGGCGGGGTGGTCGGGATGACCCCGGCGTGAGCGCCTGCCTGCTACTGGCGCAGGGCGCGCTCGGTGCCGCCCTGGTGGCGTCGGACCTGCTACTGCTCCTCGCCGGGTTCACGCTCGCGAGCTACAGCCTGCTCGCCGCGCGGCTCGGCGACGGCGAAGTCGCCCCGGGGCGACTGCCCGCCGTCATCGCCGTGCTGGTGCTCGGAGACCTCGCCGCTTTCGAGCTGGCGCTGCTTCTCGCCAAGGCTGCGGACAACGCCGTCGTGCCCACGGTGGCCGGGGCGGCCGGCGCGCTGTCGGCGTCACCGGTCATCGCGGCCTTCGCCGCACTGGCCGCGGGGAGCCGCGGCGCTCTCCTGCTCCTCGCCGGCTACCGCATCGCGTCGCTCCTGCCGCTCGCAGCGCTGCCGCTGCTGGCCGTGCCGCTGCTCGGCTGGCGCTTCGGTGGCGCGGACGCCGCCGTCGCCGCCGCGGTCGCCGTGGCTGCCTTTGCCCTGCTGGCCGCCGGGCTGGCGCCGCTCTTTTCCCGGCTGCTTCCGCGCCTCGCGGCCCGGGAGGCGCCCGCTTTCGGGCAGCACGGCCGGCAGGCGGAAGGGGACTCGTCGGCCGTGCCTCCCCGCCGGGGCGGGGGACTGGCGGCGGGCCTCGCTGCGCTGGAACTCGCCGTCGGCAGCTGGGGGATCGCGCTGGCGGCGACGGTCCTGCTGGTCCTGCTGCTGCTGGCAGCGACGCAGCGCTGACCGTGTGCGGTCGCTTCAACATCGTCCAGACCCCGGGCCTCGACGCGCTGCTCGACAGCCTGGGCATCGCCGTGAAGCTGCCGCCGGCGCGCTGCAACATCGCGCCGACGGAGTCGGTACCGCTGCTGCGGCACGAGGGCGGCGGGGAGGCCCGCTGGTGGCTGACACCTTCCTGGGCGCCCGCGGTCGACCAGCGCTACGCGATGTTCAATGCCCGCAGCGAGACGCTCGCCAGCAGCCGTGTCTTTCGCGGCCCCTTCCGGCGCCAGCGGGGCATCGTGCCCATGAGCAGCTTTCTCGAATGGCGCAAGGAGGCCGGTGCCCGGGTGCCCTGGCTGATCACCAACGCGGAGGAGGCGCTTGCGGTCGCGGCGCTCTGGGATGTGTGGGAGCGCGGTGAGGCGCCGCTCCTGTCCTGTACCCTGGTGACCACCGAGGCCGCGCCGGCCTTTCGCGACTGGCACTCGCGCATGCCGGTCTTGCTGACCACCGAAGAAGCCCTGCGCTGGCTCGACAACAGCCGCGCGATCGACAGCGACGACCCGCTTTTTGCCCCCGAGCTCAAGTTTCCCCTCCGCCTCGCGCCCGTGGCCCGGGCCGTGGGCAACGCGAGCCGCAAGGACCCGGCGCTGATGGCGCCCGCGGCCGAGTGGGTCGCACTCGACAGCGACCGTTGAACGGGATTTTTTCACAGCGGGGCGCTTGACCCGGCGTTCCGGTCGGATACACTTGCTAGACACAAACAAGCAATTCGTCTTACCGAGCCTGAGATAAGCCCGCAGGGACCATAACAGGGCAGGGGAGCAAGACATGAGTGCAGATGCCGCGACCGTCGAGGCATTGCTGGCCCGCATAGACCAGCTGGAGAGCCGCCAGGCCATCGTCGACCTGGCCTCCGAGTACTGCCACGGCTTTGACAAGCGCGATTTCGACCGCTTCCTCGCCATCTGGTGGGAGGACTGCACCTGGAACATCGGGCCGCCCTTCGGCGCCTTCGAAGGGCATGCCGGGATCCGGGAGGCGGTCATGGACGTCCTCTGGCCCGCCTGGGACGAGAGCCACCACCTCACCACCAACAACGTCATCCATTTCGAGAGCCCGGACCGCGCGCGCTCGGTCTGCGACGTCGACTGTGTCGGCCGGCTCGCGGGCGAGAGCGTCTGCCAGATCGTCGGCGCGACCTACGAAGACCTGGTCGAGCGCCGCGACGGCACCTGGCGCATCAAGCAGCGCGACGTGACCATTCATTACTTCAACCCGGTGAACGGCACGCCGCTGGTCGCGCCGGGCTGAGACGCGAAGGCCCGCGGGTCTTCCGCCAGGGCATAACAGCAAGAACCCAGAAACCCAGAGCAAGTAAAGCAAGAGCAATAACAGCAACGATGTACCGCCGAGGAGGCAAGCCCCATGAAGAACGGTAAGAAGCAACTGGTTATCGCGCTGGCCGCGGCCGGTGTCGGCATCACGTCCGTACCGGTCGTGCAGGCCCAGCAGGGTGTGCTCGAGGAGATCACCGTTACCGCGCGGAAACGCGAGGAGAGCATGCAGGACGTCGGCATCTCGGTGAGCGCCCTCAGCGAGACGGAAATCCAGCGGCAGTTCGCCCGGGATATCCAGGACCTTGCGAACATCTCGCCAAACCTCATCATCGACGACACGGGCCAGGGCCCGGGCGGCACCGCCGCGATCTTCATCCGCGGTGTCGGCATGGCCGACCTGGAGAAGAACTTCGACCCGGCCGTGGGCGTCAGCGTCGACGGCGTCTTCATCGGCTCCACCGCCGGTGCGCTGATGCGCAGCATCGACCTCGCGCGCGTCGAGGTGCTGCGCGGTCCGCAGGGTACGCTCTTCGGCCGCAACACCGTCGGCGGCCTGATCAACATCGAGCGCACGCGCCCCACGGGCGAACTCGGCGGGCGCTTCCGGGCCGGGGTCGAGAACTACGAAACCTACTATCTCGACGGCATCTTCAACTTTGCCCTGACCGACAACCTGGCGGTCAAGCTCACGGCCGCCCTGCGCGACCAGGGCGAGGGCTATTACGACAACGTCACCTTCGGCCGCGACCAGGGGCGCCAGGACTACACGAACCTCGGCGCCAACTTCCTCTGGACCCCGACGGACACGCTGGAGCTCGAGTACACCTACAACCGCGAGGAGCTCGACCAGGATACGCCGGCGCTGGTCAACGTGACCCGCCCCGACCAGCTGTTCTGCACCGCCTACGGCTACTGCTCGCCGAGCCTCGACACCACGATCACGGGTGACCGGCTGGGGGTCGCCGGCGGTGGCGGGGTGCCGCCGGAGCCGCCGTCCTTCGAGACCAACATCACGCCCGCAGACCAGATCCGGCCGCAGTTCATGAAGGCGTTCTTCGATACGGAGACCCACATCCTCGAAGCCCGCTGGGACATCAACGATGCGCTGCGCCTCGACTACGTCTACGGCCGCTGGGAATCCGACGAGGACTCGCTGCAGGACTGGGACGGCGTGCCCGAGCTGCTCTATCACACGGAGCGCCCTGGCGAATGGGAGCAGGACAGCCACGAGCTGCGCCTGACCTGGGACAACGGCGGCGCGCTGACCGCGGTCGGCGGCCTGTTCTACTGGGATTCCGAGTACGAGAGCCGCATGCGCAGCTATATCGGCTTCGCCGTGCCGGGCCTGGTGCTGGATATCCCGCAGACCACGAACCAGACCACCGAGTCCATCGCGGCCTTCTTCGAAGCGGACTGGCGTCTCAGTGACAAGTGGATCTTCACCTTCGGCGGCCGCTACACGGAGGACGAGAAGTCGTCCGCGCAGTTCGGCGAGGTGAACACGCTGTCCCAGGGCCGCACGGAGCACCCGAGCGACAAGTGGGATGAGTTCACGCCGCGCCTGGGCCTCAAGTACAACTACAGCGAGGACGTGATGTTCTTCGCGACCTACTCCGTGGGCTTCCGCGCCGGCGGCTTCAACGGCCGGGTGGCCAGCCTCGAGGAGGCGATCCAGCCCTACGATCCGGAAACCGTGGACAACTACGAGCTGGGCGTGAAGTCGGAACTCTTCGACAACCGGGTCCGCCTCAACGCCACGATCTTCAGCATGGACTACCAGGACAAGCAGGAAGAGCTGCAGCTGCCCTCGGACCAGACCGATACGGGCCAGAAGACCGTGGTCATCAACCCGTCCTCCGCGACGATCCAGGGTATCGAGTTCGACGTGCAGGCCTACCTCACGGATAACCTGAGCCTGCGGGCGAACCTCGGCTACCTCGATTCCGAGTATGACGACTTTGTCTACACGGACCCGGAAGGTTCTGTCGTCGACCTCAGCAACCTCGAGTTCCGGCGTGCGCCGGAATGGACCGGCACCATCGACGCCACCTACGAGTGGGAAGTCGGCGGCGGCAACGCCTGGGTGCGCGGCTCCTATCGCTACATCGACGAGCACTTCACCACGGCGACCAACAATCCGGAGACGGCCAACGACTCCCAGGGCTTGGTGGACGCGTCCATCAACTACGCGATCGGCGACCTGCAGTTCAGCCTCTTTGGTCGCAACCTGACGGACGAGGACACCTACACCCACGGTTACGAGGTCGCCGGCCTCTGGTCCTACGCCGCCACGCGGCGCCCGCGGACCTACGGGGTGGAAGTGGTCTACAACTTCAACAACTGATGCAGTAAGCAAACCCGGGAGCCGGGGAGGAAGGATGATGATGACAACGGAAGAGCTCGCGGCCAGGGAGGCCATCAGGGACGTCATCTACCGCTACGCACGCGCCATCGACCGCATGGACGAGGCGCTCCTGCGCAGCGTGTTCCACCCCGGCTCACGGCACAATCACTTTTACGAGGGCCCGTCCTCGGACCCTTCGGCGCCGTCGTCGCCGGAGGAGCCCGGGGACTTCATCGCCTTCGCTTTCGGCTTTCTTTCGACCTGCGCCCGTACCCATCACCAGCTCGGCAATACGCTGATCGAGTTCGATGGCGACGATGCGGCACGGGTCGAAACCTATTTCACCGCCTACCACCTCATGCGCCCGAAGGGCGATCCGCTCGCCGGCCCCATGGCCTACGACAGCGAGATGGACTACCTGGTGGGCGGTCGCTACGTGGACCGCTTCGAGCGCCGCGATGGCGAGTGGAAGATCGTGCAGCGCACGGGGCTGACCGACTGGATGCGCCTCGAGCCTTCCTGCAGCCAGGGCATGGGTGACCTGCCGGCGGCGACGGTGGGGCAGCGGGCACCAGACGACTTCGTCAACAAGGCGGGCTGAGCGCCGCTGCGCACTACCCGTCAACGGGCAAGCAACAACAAGGCAACGACAACCTGGCAAGGGAGAAGGACATGCGCCTGGAAGGCAAGACCGCGCTGATTACCGGCGGCGCGAGCGGCATCGGCGCCGCGGCCGCCGAACTGTTCGTCCGCGAGGGTGCGAAGGTCGCCATCGTGGACATCCAGCGGGACGCCGGAGAGGCCCTGGCACAGCGCCTGGGAGAGGGGACGTTCTACCGGGACTGTGACGTGACGGAGGAGAGCGACCTGGTCGCTGCCGTCGACGCGACCGTCGAGCGCTTCGGCCGCCTCGATGCGCTGTTTCACTGCGCCGGCATCGTCGGCTCCGTGGGGCCGATTGCGACCACGCCCGGCGAGGAGTGGCGCTTCAGTATCGACGTGCTGCTCAACGGGACTTTCTACGCCATGAAGCACGCTGCGCGGATCATGGCCGGCCAGCGCAGCGGTTCGATCATCACCATGGCCAGCACCGCCGGCATCCTCGGCGGGCTCGGCCCCCACGCCTACACCGCCGCCAAGCACGGCGTGGTCGGCCTCACCAAGAGTGTCGCCACGGAGCTGGCCCGCAGCGGCGTCCGGGTCAATACCATCGCCGCGGCGAGCATGGCGACGCCGATGGTGGCCAACGTCCTCACCGGGGACCCGACCGATATCGCCGGTGCCGAGCGCGCGCTTGCCGAGATGTCACCGCTGCACGGCCGCCCCGGCCTCGCCATGGACGTGGCCCAGGCCGCCCTGTGGCTGGCCAGCGACGAGTCCGGCTACACCACGGGGCACACGCTAACGACCGACGCCGGCATCACCATCGGCGCCACGGTCGAAGGCCCCGCCTTCGCCGAGTACCAGCCGATCATCCGCGAGGCAGGCCGCACCGGGCTGGACGCCGACTAGCCGCAGGCTGCTGCCACAGACACAGAGCCCCGGCCGGTGACGGTCGGGGCTTTTTTGTTTCCGCGCTAGCGCTGGCGCCGACCGCCGACGCTGCGCGGCACGGGGTGCGGAGTGCCGCTAGTCGGGTAGCTCGAAAACGTACAGCGCCTGCCCGTTCGTCGGCTGGTAGATCTCCGGCGAGAGCACCGCGGTGAGGGCGCGGAAGACGCCGATGCCGGTGGGGACGGCGATGTACTGCTTGCCGCCGGCGGTGTAGGTAATGGGATAGCCGTGGAGCGGGGCGCCGAGGCGCGTCTGCCAGAGCAGCTCGCCGGAAGCCACGTCGAAGGCGTTGAAATAGCGGTCGAGGTCGCCGATGAAGACGAGGCCGCCGGCGGTGGTCAGGGCGCCGGAGAGGAACAGCGCTCGCTGCTCGTGGGACCAGCGTTCCTCCAGCGTGCGCACGTCGTAGGCCGCGAGCTTGCCAAGCAGGCCGCCGGCACCGGGCATTTCGTAGGTGCGCGAATCGCCGCCGTAACCGCCGCCGCCTTCCTCCAGCGGCACCTCGCGTCCGATCATGTCGGAGCAGAGCCGGTGCAGGGGAATGATCAGGCTGCCCGTTTCCGGGCTGTAGGCCGAGGCCTGCCAGTTGTGGCCGCCGTAGATGCCCGGGCAGGCCTGGATCGTGTCGCCGATTTCCGCGTCGAGAATATCGTCGCGGTAGCGGACGCGGCCTTCCTCGCGGTCGATGTCCGCGAAGATGTTCTGCGGCAGCGTCTCCTTGACGGCGATGAACGCCCCGGTCTCGCGGTCCAGCTTCCAGAGCAGTCCGTCCTTGCCGATGGTCAGCAGCACCGCTCTGCCGTCGATGTCCACCAGCACCCGCTCGAAGCCGATATCCATGTCGATCGTCTCGCCGGGAATATGCTGGAAATACCAGGCGATTTCGCCGGTCTTCGGGTCCAGGGCGAGAGTGCTGTTGGTGTACAGCGCCTGGTCCCGGGCGCTCATGCCGCGGCTCGCGGCGACCCAGGGCTTGGCCTGGGAGGTGCCGATGAAGAACAGGTCCAGCTCGGCGTCGTAGGAACCCGCGATCCAGGCGTCGCCGCCGGCGCGCAGCGCCTGCGGCTGGCCGCCCCAGGTCTCGCCCTCGGGTGTGCCCGGCAGCGCGATGGTCGAGGTGCGCCAGAGCTCTTCCCCGGTGTCCGGGTCGTGCCCGGTGATGAAGCAGCCTGCTTTCGTGTACAGCTCGCAGCCGTTGATGCCGGACAGCACGACACCGCCGCCGACGATGGGACCGGCCGTATGCGTATAGGCTTCCCGGTAGTCCGCTTTCGGCGTCCGCCACAGCTGCTCGCCGGTGCGGGCGTCGATGGCGACAACGGCCGCGTCGTAGGTGCTGAGGAACAGCTTGTCTTCGTAGATGGCGATGTTGCGCACCGGTCCGCCCAGGGTCTTGGCCTCGGGGGGGAAGGTATAGGCGTATTCCCACAGCACCTCGCCGCTGGCGCCGTCGACGGCCTGGATGATGTTGCCGGGATGGGTGACGTAGAGGATCCCGTCATGGGCCAGGGGCGTGACCTGGTTACTGCCGTCGCGCATCGCCAGCACCCAGGCCAGCTTGAGGTCGCCGACGGTGTCGCGGTTCACCTGCGCCAGCGGACTGTAGCCCTGGCCGTCGCGGGTCCGGCGCCAGCTCAGCCAGTCCCCCGGGGGCGGGTTCTCGAGCATCGCCTCCGTGACCGGCGAGAAGCTGTCCAGGCCACGTCCGCGGAAGCCGCCGCGGCTGCGCGCGGCCTGGTCGATGGTCCCGGCCTCGGTGAAGTTGAACCAGCCGTCATCGCCCGCGGCCTCGTCGCCGCCTTCACCGGCCGGGGCGAGGCTCGCGGGATCGAGCAGCGGTAGCTCGCCCGGGGCGCCTTCGCGGTTGCGCTCGAGGACGAAGGCCACGGCCGCCGCCAGGTCCCGGTTGCGCAGCACCGAGGTGCCGCCGGGGGGCATGTTGGCTGCCGTGTAGCGCAGCAGGTCGACCGGGGCGGCCTGTCCCCACTTGTCGAGGAATACCGGCCCCAGGAGGGCATTGCCGTGCGGCGAGCCGCGCAGGGACATGCCGTGGCAGTTGGCGCAGTGGCGCAGGTAGACCGCCTCACCGCGGCTCGCAAGCGCGGCAGCGTCCGGCGCGCTCTCGTCGGCGCCGGTGGCCGCGGCGGCCGTAGCGAGGAGGAGGGTGGCGAGGAGGGCGCGGGGCAGGGGCCGGGGCATGGTGTCTTGTCCTCTACTGCTTTGCGTCAGGCGCTGTAGCCGCCGTCGACGCCGATGATCTGTCCGTTGACGTAAGCGGCCTTCGGGCTCAGCAGGAAGCTGACGGTCGCAGCCACCTCGTCGGGCTGGCCGAGGCGCGGGGCCGGCGTGCGGTCAAGGCACAGGCGGATCACCCCCTGGGCCGTCTCGTCGGCGGTGAAGGAGGAGTGCACGATGCCGACGTCGATGACGCCCGGGGCCACGGCGTTGATGCGCTTGCCCCCGGCGGCGATCTCCCGCGCCAGCTGGCGCACGATGCCGGCGATGGCGGTCTTGGGGATGCCGGACATGCCGTCGTTCTCGAGGGTGCGGAGCACCGCCGTGGTCAGCAGCTGCACCAGCGCGCCGCCCGCGGGCAGGCGCCGTACCGCGGCCGTGAGCAGGTGGAAGGCGCCGAACACGTCGGTCTCCATGATCGTCCGGAACTGCTCCGGCGAGACATCGACCAGGGGGCAGAGGGGGATCGCCGGCCCGGTGGCGTTGACGACGGCCTGCAGCGGCCAGTCATCGCTGCCGGCCTGCGCCAGGAACGCGTCGACGGCATCAGGGTCGCGCAGGTCCACCGCGGCACCTTGCACGGGCAGCGCCGCGGTGCCGAGCTCTTCGCAGAGCTCGCGGGCCGCGTCGTCGTTACGGTGATAGCCGATGCAGAGCGCGTTACCCTCTGCTGCCAGGCGCCGGCAGATCGCGGCACCGAGGCCGCCGCTGCCACCGACTACCGCAACCGTGCGCTTTTCCATCGCCTCAGCCTCCCGCTCGAGTGGCGCTGACGCCGGTCCCCGGTGGACGCCGGCGCCTGTGCTGTTGTTACACCGCCAACCGCCTAGTCTTCCAGGTAGTGGCCGTACTTCTTCAGGGCGGCTTCGCGTTGGGTCGGCGTGTGATAGGTGGGGAACAGGCCCGGGGAGGGCTCGTAATCGCGCAGGACCGTGCGCGCCACCGTGATCTTGTGCACCTCCGAGGGGCCGTCGACCACGCCGAGTTCCGGGATATTGGCCCACATGGTCATCAGGGGGGTCTCGTCGGACATGCCCCAGCTGCCGTGCAGGTGCATGACGCGGTAGATCACGTCCTGCAGCACCTTCGGCGTGGCGGCCTTGATGGCGGCGATCTCCTTGCGCACCTCCCGGTTGTATTCCTTGTACTTGTCGATCAGCCAGGCGGTGTAGAGCACGTGCAGCCGGTATTGCAGGATCTGCGTGTAGCTGTCGGCGATCTTCTCCTGCACCGTCTGCTTGTCGGCGAGGAGCTCGCCCTTGGTGCGCCGGCTCTTCACCCGCTCGCACATCATGTCCATGGCTTTCTTCAGAACGCCGACGCTGCGCATGGCGTGGTGCACGCGGCCGCCGCCGAGGCGGGTCTGGGCGACCAGGAAGCCGCCGCCTTCCTCGCCGAGCAGGTTCTCGGCGGGCACGCGGCAGTTGCTGAAACGCAGGTAGCCGTGCACGCCGTCACCCTGCTCGACGTAGGGACCGACCGCGCAGTTGCGGATGATCTCCATCCCCGGCGTGCCTTTCTCCACGAGCAGCATGGAAGCGCCCTTGTGGATCGGGACGTCCTTGTTGGTGACGACCATCACCAGCAGGAACTCGGAGAAGCGCGCGTGGGAGGCGAACCACTTCTCGCCGTTGATCACCCACTCGTCGCCGTCGCGCTCGGCGGTGCAGGTGAACTCCGCCGGGTCGGCGCCGGCGTGCGGCTCGGTCATGGAGTAGCAGGAGGCGATCTTGCCGTCGAGGAGGGGCTGCAGGTATTTCGCCTTCTGCTCCGGCGTGCCGAAGTGGGCGAGGATCTCGGCATTGCCCGAATCCGGCGCCTGGCAGCCGAAGACGCTGGGGCCGAAGCGGCTGCGGCCGAGGATCTCGTTCATCAGGCCGAGCTTGACCTGGCCGTAGCCCTCGCCGCCGAGCTCAGGGCCGAGGTGGCAGGCCCAGAGCTTTTCCTTCTTGACGATCTCGCGCAGCGGGGCCATGGCCCGGGCCGCGGGGGAGTCCGGGTCCCAGGGGTCGCCGGGGCCGCGGAAGACGAGATCGAGCGGTTCGATCTCCTCCCGGGTAAAGGTGTCGATCCAATCCAGCTTCTGCTGAAACTCAGGGTCCGTCTCGAAACTCCAGCTCACGCGGCCTCCCGTTTATTGTCTGGCTTCTGGTGTCGTTCGCGGCGCGCCTTGCGGGGCTGTTCCAGGTTCGTGCGCCTTGACTTGGTAAGCCGCAAGTTTAAACTTGCTAGTCGCAAACAAGCAAATACTAATAACCACCCAGCGCAGGATGCCATGGACAAAGACCCGACTACCTGGATTGTAACCGGTGCCTCCCGAGGGATCGGGCTGGCTGCCGCCGATCGTATTCTCGACCAGGGCGGTCGCGTCGCCCTCGTCGCCCGCGGCGACGGCCTCGACGCCCTCGCCGCCGAGCGCGGCGAAAACTGCATCGCCTGTCGCGCGGACGTTTCCCGCCCCGAGGAACTCGCGGCGGTCGCGGAGCGCGTGCTGGGCGAGTGGGGGCGCATCGACGTCCTGGTCAACAACGCCGGCCTGCACCGCGGCGGCCGGGTCGGGCGCCTCAAGCCGGAGGACTGGCAGGCGGTGCTGGATGTCAACCTCACCGGCGCGCTGAATGCCATCCGCGCGGTCGAGCCGCACCTCGCCGAAGGCGGGGCAATCGTCAACGTCGGCGCCGTCGTGGGTTTCCGCGGCTTCCCCGGTGATTCCGCCTACGCCGCCTCCAAGGCCGGGCTGTCGGGGCTGACCCGGGCGCTGGCGATCGAACTCGCGCCCCGCGGTATCCGCGTCAACCTCGTCATTCCCGGGCTCGTCCTCACCGAGATGACCGGCGGCGTCTCCGAGAAGGCGCTGGAAGCCATGCGCAGGACGATTCCTCTCGGCCGCTACGGCGAGGCCGCCGATATCGGCCGCGTCATTCACTGGGTGGGTTCCAGCGATTACATGACCGGTGCTTTCGTGCCCGTTGACGGCGGCCTGCTGTCGAGTTTCGGGGTCCCGGGACAATGAGTCCCGAGCGGGAAGCGGCGCTGCGCGACTGGCTGAGCGCGGAGACCGGTGTCTCCGGCGCACGCGTCACGGGCGAACTCGGTGGCGGCAACGCCAACGTCACCCTGCGCCTCGCCAGCGACGACGGCCCGCTGGTCCTGCGCACGCCGCCGGAAAATGCCGTGTCGGCGAAGGCGCACCGCGGTATCGAGCGCGAGGGGAGGGTCCTGCGCGCGCTCTCGGGGCGGGCCCGGGTCCCGGGTTTCGTCGCCTGGTGCGAGGATCCGGCGATTCTCGGCCGGCCCTTCCTGGTCGTGCGCCACGTCGACGGGGTGTCGATCACGGACACGCTCCCGGCTGCCTACCCCGATAGCATCGAGACGGTGAACCGGCTCGGCGAGGACCTGGTGGACGAACTCGCCCTCGTGCACAAGCTGCCCTGGGCCTCGCTGGGGCTCGACGGCTTCGGGCGACCGGAGGGCTTCCTGGAGCGCCAGGTCACGCGCTGGCGCGAGGTACGCCGCGGCGACCAGGTGCGCGAACTGCCCGAGCTCGAGGCCCTCGCCGACTGGCTTCTCGCCGAGAAACCCGCCGACCACCCGGGCGCGCTGACCCACGGCGACTACCACCTGGACAATACGCTATCGCTGCCGGACCGGCCCGGGCTGGCCGCGATCATCGACTGGGAGCTGGCGACGATCGGCGATCCGCTGTCGGACCTGGCGCTGCTGCTCATGTTCTGGGGCGACCAGCGCCGGGCGGACCCGCCCGGCTTCCCGCAGATCCAGCAGGTCAGCCGGCGCCCCGGCGTCCACAGCCGGCGGGCGCTCGCGGAGCGCTGGTCCGGCCAGACGGGAATCGGCCTCGAGCGCCTCGATTACTACCTGTGTTTTGCCTTCTGGCGCCTCGCTGCCATTGTCGAGGGTGCCTACGTCCTGTTCCGCCGGGGCAAGGTCGACACCGCCTACGCCCGGGGCATCGAGCGGGACGTGCCCGCGCTCCTGGCCGAGGCCGCCGCCGCAGCGAAAGGAGACTGGTAAATGGCCGATTACGCGCCCATGCCCGCCACCATGATGCACATGCCCATGACCGTGCAGATGATCCTGCGTCATGGCGCGACGGTGTTTCCCGACAGCGTGGTCGTCGACTT
>CAJWWA010000009.1 GCA_913048495.1 uncultured Halieaceae bacterium | reverse complement strand
TCGCCATATGAACGCCTGGCTCTGGTTGCTGGTGCCCTTCGCACCGCTGCTCGGCGGCATTCTGCTGTTGTGGCTGCGCGAACGCAGCCTGCCGTGGCTGTGGCTGGCCTGTGCACCGGCGCTGCTGGCTGCGCTGCAACCGCCACCAGCGTTGGAGTTGCCGTGGCTCTGGGAGGGTGTGCGCTGGGGCGCCAGCGATACGCTGACCCGCGCCTGGCTGGGCTTTACCGCCGTGCTCTGGAGTTGCGCGGCGATCTTTGCGGTCATGAGGGTTTTGCCGATGCCGGGTAGGCCCACGAGCATGTAGCGGTAGCCTTTGGCGCGCAGGGCGAGCGGGTCACCTTTGCCAGCTCCGTCTTCTTTGCCACCGACATCGCCGAGGCGCTCGCCGACGACCTGATCGCCCACGCCCCCGCCGGCATGGTCCGCGCGAACTTCGGCTGCAGCGGCTCGGAGCAGGTGGAGAACGCCATGAAGCTCGCCCGCCAGTACCACGTCGATACGGGCCGGCCCACCAAGCGCCTCATCGTCGGCCGGCGCCAGAGCTACCACGGCATGAGCCTGGCGACCCTGAACGCCGGCGGCCACGCGCAGCGGCGGGAACTCTACGAGCCCATGTTCGCCGGCACCTACCTGACGGACCCGCACTTCGAGTACCGCTACCGCCGCGTCGACGAGGATGCCGAGGCCTACAGCCTGCGCGCCGCCGACGCCCTGGAAACAACGATCCTCGAACTGGGGCCGGAGCAGGTCGCGGCCTTCCTCTGCGAACCGGTGGTCGGCGCGACAACGGGCTGCGTACCGGGGAGCCCGGCCTACTTCCGCCGCGTGCGCGAGATCTGCGACCGGCACGATGTGCTGCTGATCTTTGACGAGATCTTCTGCGGCATGGGCCGCACGGGCACGCTCTACGCCTGCGAGCAGGACGGCGTCGTCCCGGACATGCTGGTGCTCGCCAAGGGCCTGGCCGGCGGCTACCAGCCCATGAGCGCCCTGCTCATCAACGAGCGCATCTACACGGGCGTGCGCGACGGCCGCGGCTATATCGCCAACGGCCATACCTACATGAACCACCCGGTGGGCTGCGCCGCGGCGCTCAAGGTGCAGGAGATCCTGCGCCGCGACGGCCTGGTCGAGCGGGCCCGGGACCGCGGCCACTACCTGCGCCGGCGCCTCGAGGCCACCTTCAGCGATCATCCCCACGTGGGCGACATCCGCGGCCGCGGCCTGATGCAGGCGCTGGAGCTGGTGGAGGACCGGGGCAGCAAGGCGCCCTTCCCGCCGTCCCTGAACCTGTGGTCTGCGGTCATGAAGGAGGCCCTCGCCCGGGGCCTCATGTGCTATCCGAACCAGGGCACCGCCGACGGCCAGCGCGGCGACCACGTGATCCTGGCGCCGCCCTACATCGTCAGCGAGGCCGACTGTGACGAGATAGTGGCGATCCTCGCCGACGCGCTGGACGCCGTGCTGCCCACGGCCGTTGCGGCGGCCCGGGCCCGCGCCTAGGGGCCGGCCGCGCCGAGCAGCGCGTCCGCTACCGCCGCGAACAGGTCGGCCCCGGTGCCGATGAGCGGATCGGGGAAATCGTAGTCGGCGTTATGCAGGTGCGGGGACGCCTCCCCGGCGCCGAGCAGGCACAGCGCCGCCCGGGCGCGGCCGCCGAACAGGCCGAAATCCTCGGAGGCGCGCATGGGGAAGGGGTAGGCCGCCTCGGGGATGCGCGCCGCCGCCATGGCCCCGCGCAGGATCGCGGTGGCCTCCCCGTCGTTCTCGCAGTGGTGGAACACATCCTCGTAGCGGATGGCGAACGAAAGCCCGGCCGCCTCCGCGACGGCACGTACCGTCGCCTCGGCCCGGCTCACCAGCTGCTCCATGGCCGCATCCACCCCCGTGCGCAGCGTCAGCCAGAGGCTGGCGCTGCCCGGCGCCACGCCGAAGCTGGGCTCGCCGAGCCGCGCGTGGGTCACCGTCGCCATCGCGAAGTCCGGGGCCGTCGGCTCGCCGCCGCCGAGGGCGGGCAGCGCCGTGAGCAACCCGGCGAGGGCCTGCGCCGGAGAGGTGCCGGTCTCGGGCTGGCTGGCGTGCGCCGTGGCGCCGTCGAGGTCGATGCACATGCCCCGGGACGCGCAGCAGACCGGGCCGGCGCGGAGCGCTACGTGGCCCAGGGGCAGGCCCGGCATGTTGTGCAGGGCAAAGCAGTAATCGGGGTCAAGGGCCTGGAACTGCGGGTCGGCGAGCACCGCCGCGGCGCCGGCCCCGGTCTCCTCGGCCGGCTGGTAGAGCAGCACGGCGCGGCCGCGGGCCGGCGGCCGGCGCCGGAACAGGTGTGCGAGCGCGGTGACGATCGCCATGTGCCCGTCGTGCCCGCACATGTGGCTGCAGCCGGCTACCCTGGAGCGGTAGGCGGGGCGGCCCCGCTCCTCGATGGGCAGCCCGTCCAGCTCGCAGCGGAAGAGCACCGTCGGCCCCGGCTCGGCCCCGGCGTAGACGGCGGCCAGCCCGTGGCCGCCGAGCCCCTCGAGGAGCTCATCCGGCCCGAGCGCCGCCAGGTAGGCCCGGATGCGGTCGGCCGTGGCGGCCTCGGCGCCGGAGAGCTCCGGGTGACGGTGCAGCTCGTGGCGCAGCGCCACCAGGGTCTCGAGTTCCGCAGCGTGAAGACCCACGGCGCAGCTCAGCCGTTGCGGTACAGGTAACTGTAGGCGTTGATGGCCGGGACCCCGCCGAGGTGCGCGTAGAGCACCCGGGAGCCGGCGGGGAAATAGCCCCTGCCGACCAGGTCGATAAGCCCCTGCATGGATTTTCCCTCGTAGACCGGGTCCGTCATCATGCCCTCGAGGCGGGCACAGAGGCGGATCGCCTCGTTGGTCTCCTCCGAGGGCACGCCGTAGGCCGGGTAGGCGTAGTCCTCGAGGAGCACCACGTCATCCTCGGTGAGTTCGCCGGGGAGCTTCACCAGCGCCGCCGTGTCGCGGGCGATGGACAGCACCTGCGCCTTCGTCTGCGCCGGGGTGCCCGAGGCGTCGATGCCGATGACCCGGCGGGCCCGGCCGTCGGCGGCGAAGCCCGTGAGCATGCCGGCGTGAGTGGAGCCGGTCACGGTGCACACCACGATGTAGTCGAAGCTGAAGCCGAGCTCGGCCTCCTGGGCGCGCACCTCCTCGGCGAAGGCGGCGAAGCCGAGGCCGCCGTACTTGTGCACCGAGGCACCGGCGGGGATGGCGTAGGGGCGGCCGCCGCGGGCGCGCACGGCCTCCAGGGCCCGCTCCCAGCTCTCGCGGATGCCGATGTCGAAGCCCGCGTCCACCAGCTCCACCTCGGCGCCCATGACCCGGCTCATGAGGATGTTGCCCACCCGGTCGTAGACTGCGTCCGGGAACGGCACCCAGCTCTCCTGCACCAGGTGGCACTTCATGCCGAGCTTCGCGGCGACGGCGGCGACCTGCCGCGTGTGGTTGCTCTGCACCCCGCCGATGGTCACCAGCGTGTCGGCGCCCTCGGCCAGCGCGTCGGGGATGATGTACTCGAGCTTGCGCAGCTTGTTGCCGCCGAAGGCGAGGCCCGAGTTGCAGTCCTCGCGCTTGGCGAAGAGCTCGACCTCGCCGCCGAGGTGTTGCGAGAGACGCGCAAGGGGCTCGATAGGCGTCGGCCCGAAGGTCAGGGGATAGCGCTCGAAGGGCGAGAGATCGATCATGGCGGCGGCGTCCTGCGGCGGGTCAAAGGTCGGATGCTAGCACCGCGCCGGCGCAGCGGCGAGCGCGGCGCCTCACTCCCCGAGCTCGCACCAGCGCGCAATGAACAGGGCGTAGGTCTTCAGCGTGTGGCGCACCGACTCCAGGTTCACGCACTCGTCGATGCCGTGAATGCGCTGGGCCACCGGCCCGTAGCAGGTGCCGGCGATGCGCCGGTAGAAGTGAAAGGCGCGCAGGTCCGTGGTGCAGGTGGCGTAGTGCAGCCCGGGCTCCTCGTCGAGGAGGCTGAAGTGGCACTGCGACAGCATGGCGATGCCCGGGTCGCCGAGGTCCACCAGGTGCCCCTCGGAGCGGAAGCCGTGGAAGCGCAGCGTCGGCCGCTCCGCGGCCAGCCCCGGCAGCTCGCGGACCGCCTGCTCCACCCGGTCGCTGACCCGCTGCATGATGTCGCTCGCGCTCATGCCCGGCGGGAAGCCGATGCGGCCCTCGAGCTGCGCGTGCGCCGGGACGCTGGAGGGCCAGTTGCCGCCGGCGATGCCGCCGATGTTCAGGTTGAAGGGGTGCGCCATGCTGTCGAAGGGCGGCTCGCGGAAATGCTCGTTGAGCTCGTCCTCCAGCGCCTTCAGGTAGGGGATGATCTGCTGCAGGCGCTCGATGGCGTTGGCGCCGGCGGAGGTGTCGAGCACGTGCGCGGGGGTGCCGCGGCAGGTGATCCGGAACCAGAGCACGCCGATCTGCCCGGCGTAGATCTGCGGGCCGAAGGGTTCGGGGATGAGCACGAAGTCGCCGCCGTAGCCGGCGTCGAGGCAGGCCAGGGCGCCGTTGCCCGTGCACTCCTCTTCCACCACCGCCTGCACCGTCAGCGGCGAGCGGATCGTGAAGCCGGCCCGGCGCACGGCGTGGACGGCGTAGATCATCGCCGCCACGCCGGACTGCATGTCGCCGGCGCCGCGGCCGAAGAGCCAGCCGTCCTCCTCGTAGGGCTCCGGCGGCGGCCGGCGCCACATGTCGAAGGGCTCGGCGGGCACCACGTCGAGGTGGCCGTTGAGCACGAGGGTCCTGCCCGGGGCGCCGGGATTGAGGGCCGAGACCAGGTTGTACTTGTTCTCGTAGCCCCACTCCACCGGCGCGAACAGCGGGTGGCTGCCGAGGCGCTCGGCGTCGATGGAGACCTTCTGCGGCGGCAGGTCCAGGGCCGCCAGCCGCTCCTCGACCACGTTCAGCACGCCCTGCTCCCGGTGCAGCACCGGGTACTGGCCGATCATCGCCCGGGTGAAGTCGATCACCTCGGGAAAGAGCGCGTCGCAGGCCTCGAGGATCCTGCCTTCGTGTTCCGCAATCATCAGAATTCTTCCGGTTCCCTGTCGATGAGCAGCTCCGCCTCCGTGTCCCGGCGCAGCGCCTCCACGGTGAGGCCGGCGGCGATCTCGCGCAGCACGAGCCCTTCCGCGGTGACGTCGAGCACCGCCTTGTCGGTGATAATGCGCGACACGCAGCGCTCGGCGGTCAGCGGCAGCGTGCAGCGGCGGCGCACCTTCGAGCGCCCCGCCTTGTCGTTGTGGGTGCACAGCACCAGCACCCGCGGGGTCTTCTGCGCCAGCTCCATGGCGCCGCCGATGCCCGGAGAGAAACGCCCGGGGATCTTCCAGTTGGCCAGGTTGCCGAGGGCGTCGACCTCGAAGGCGCCCATGACCGACAGATCCAGGCGCCCCCGGCGCACGATAGCGAAGGACACCGCGCTGTCGAAGAAGCTCGCCCCGGTGCGCGTGCGGATATAGGCGCCACCGGCATCGATGAGCCGCGGGTCGGCCTCCGCCGCCGTGGCCTGGGGCCCGCAGCCGAGCACCCCGTTCTCCGAGTGGATGAGCACGTCGGCATCGGGCGCCAGGTAGGCCATTAGCTGCGTGGGCAGGCCGATGCCGAGGTTGACGATCTGCCCGGGGAGGATTTCCCGCGCCGCGCGGCGCAGCAGGTGCTCAGGGGGCATAGCGTCCCTCCATGAGCCCGTAGGCCGGGTCCGACAGGTCGGCGTCGGTGACCGCGTCGACGAAGGCGCCGGGGGTGTGCACCTGGTCCGGGTCGATGGACCCGGCGGGCACCTGTCCGGCCGCCTCGACGATGACGCAATCCGCGGCCATGGCCATGAGCGGGCTGAAGTTGCGCGCCGTGGCGCGGTAGCAGAGGTTGCCGACGCTGTCGGCGCGCTCGGCGTGGAGCAGGGCGAAGTCCGCCGTGAGCGCCGCTTCCACCTTGGCCGGCCGGCCGCGCCACTCGATCACGTCGCCGGGGTCCGTGATCTCGCTGTGCAGGCCGATGTCCGAGAGGAAGGCCAGGCAGCCGGCGCCGGCGCAGCGGATCTTCTCGGCGAGAATGCCCTGGGGATGGAAGTCCACCGCCAGCTCACCGCTGTTCATCAACGCCACGACCCGCTTGTTCAGGCCGATATGGCTGGTGATGAGCCGGCGCACCTGCCCCGCCTCGATCAGGCGGCTGACGCCGATGCCGGCCTCGTTGGCGTCGTTCTTGATGATCGTGAGGTCGCGCTGGCCCTGGCGCTCGAGCTCGGCGAGGAGCCCGAAGGGCGTTCCCGGCGAGCCGAAGCCGCCGACCATGATCGTGGCCCCGTCGCCGATGCGCGCGATGGCCGCGGCCTTTTCCCGGTACTTGTCCATGCCCTCCCCGTCTCTCAGCTTTCCGCCCGGCCCGCCTTGTCCGCCCCGACCGCCGGCATCTCTTCCGCGTAGTGTCGCACGGAGGGGATGTCCCCTTCCCGGAACATGAAGCGGTTCGTGAACGCCAGCGTCAGCGTGGCCAGCGGCGCGAGCAGGGCGAGCAGCGTGTAGGGCAGATAGTCGAGGGTGGCGACGCCGAGCACCGTGCTGTAGTAGACCCCGCCCAGGCCCCAGGGCACCAGCGGCGAGGTCACGGTGGCGGAATCCTCGGCGACCCGGGAGCAGACCTGGGGCAGCAGCCGGAAGCGGCGGTACACGGGCACCAGCATCCGCGTGGGGATGATCAGCGCCATGAACTGGCTCGCGGACACCAGGTTCACCAGGATGGAGGCGGCAACGTGGGTGAGGGCGAGGCCGCGCAGCGACGAGACGAGGTGGCTCATGCGCTCGAGGATCACCCGCAGCATCCCCGTCTCCTCGAGCACCCCGCCCATGGAGAGGGCGACGAAGCCCAGGGAGATGGTCCACATCATGTTCTGCAGGCCGCCGCCGGAGAGCATGGCGTCGATCTCCGGCAGTCCCACGGCGGACTCATAGCCGAAGTTCATGAACGAGAGCAGCGCCGCCGGGCCGACCCCCTGCAGCGTGAGCGCGATCACCATGCCCGCCAGGGAAGCGAGCACCATGACGGCGAGCCCCCCTACCCCGGCGATGATCAGGCCCACGACCAGCAGCGGCGGCAGCAGGGTCACGGGGTTCAGGGAGTAGTTGGCGGCGATGGCCCCGGTCATCACGGTGATCGCGGTGGTATCCACGGCCCCCTCGCGCCCGGCGAATAGGCCCCAGGCCAGGAACAGGCCCAGGGTCAGCACCATGGCCGGACCGGTGGAATAGACCATGCTGCGGATATGGTCGAAGAGGTCCGCCTGGGCGACCCCGGCGGCGAGGTTGGTCGAGTCCGACAGCGGCGACATCTTGTCGCCGAACACGGAGCCGGAGATCACCGCCCCGGCGGTGTGTGCCGGCGGCACGCCGAGCCCGTAGCCGATGCCCATGAAGGCCACGCCGAAGGTCGCCGCCGTGGTCCAGGAGCTGCCCGTGGACAGCGAACCGATGGCACAGACCAGGCAGGCGGAAAAGAGGAAGTAATCCGGCGAGAGCAGCTGCACCCCGAAATAGATCAGCGCCGGGATCGTGCCGGCAGCGGACCAGCTGGCGATGAGCACACCGACCAACATCAGGATCAGCATGGGCAGCATGGCCAGGCGGCAGCCGTAGAGGATGGCGTCCTGCACCTGAGTCCAGCGGAAGCCGTGCAGCATGGCCACCACGCTGGCGTAGGCGGTGACGATGATCAGCGTGATCTGGGTCGCATCCGCGTTGTCGAGGACAAAGACCTGGGTGACGATCGCCAGCGCCAGGAAAGCGAGCACGGACAGCGCCCCGCCGAAGCTTACGCTGCCGCCGCGGGCGGGTTCAGCCACGAGGGCCTGCCGGAGCCTGTCTGTTCACGCGCTTCCTCCGCCGCCGGACACTGCCCGCACGATACAAGAAAACGGGAGCCGAAGCTCCCGTTCGAGACCGCCGGGACCCCGACTCAGAAGTCGTAGGTCACGCGCAGGTAGGCGAGCCGGCCGTTGAAGCCGCCCGGGGCGTACTGGCTGTAGCGCAGGCCGAAGGCGCCGGGGTTCGGCACCTCGTCGGGCACCTCGTCGAGGAGGTTGTTGGCGCCGACGATGAGCGACAGGCCGCTGGCCATGTTGTAGGCCACTTCCGCGTCGACGAGGCCGTAGCCGTCGAAGGTCGTGCCCTCGAAGGAGTCGAACCAGTCGTCGAAGTAGGAGTAGCGGGCCATCATGCGCCAGTCACCCATGGTGTGCGTGGCGCCGACGTTCCAGCGCGTCTCGGGCAGGCCTTCCTCCAGCTCCTGCACCCGGCCGGCATCGATGATGCCGCTGTTGGAGTTGGCCACCTCCGTCTCCGTGCGGTTCCAGGCCAGGTTGAAGTCGGTGAGACCCATGCCCGACTCCAGCGAGTAGGTTGCCACCACGTCCCAGCCGGTGGTCTCGGTCTCGAGGCCATTGGTGAAGAAGCGGAAGGCCGCCAGGCTATCGGCGCCGGCCACGCCCTCGGCGATGAGGGCCTCCTTCTCGGCGTCCGTCAGCGCGAACTCCTGGGAGATCGCCAGCCGGTCCTCGACCTCGATATCGAAATAGTCGATGGTCACGGCGAGGTTGCCGAACTCGAGGATCACACCCGCGGACATGTTGGTCGACTCCTCGGGCTCCAGCGGCAGGCCGCCGCGCAGCTCGGCAACCGGGCTGATCGACGGGATGGTGCCGTTGTTCTGCAGCTCGCCGGTCTCGACGTTCAGCTCCGTGGTGACGTTGAAGGCGTTCGACTGGCCCGGCGTCGGCGCCCGGAAACCGGTGCTCCAGCTGCCGCGCAGGGAGATGTTGTCAGTGATCTCGAACAGGGTCGAGAGCTTGCCGTTGGTGGTGGAGCCGAAGTCGCTGAAGTCCTCCCAGCGGATGGCAGCACCGACCAGCCAGCGCTCGGTGACGTCGGCCTCGGCGTCGAGGTAGAAGGCGATGTTATCGCGGGACCAGTTGCCGGCGGCAAGGGGGCCGAAGCCCGGGAAGCCGTTGGACGCGGCGGAGAAGCCCTGGTCGGCGAGCGGGCCGACTTCCCAGGACGCCTGGTCGCCGATGGTCACTTCGAACTCCTCCTCGCGCCACTCGAAACCGGCGGCGATGTTGAGGTCGGAGGCGAAGGCCGCGACGGCGATCGGGTAGGTCACGTCGATGTTGAAGTTCTTCTCGAACTGAGTGTACGCACCCGGATCGAAGTTCAGCGGCGTGGCCGGGCCGAGGGAGGCGTTCACCGTGTTGTTGATGAAGTAGTCGGCGTCGTTGTAGCCGAGGCTGCCGCTGACGTCGTAGCCGAGGCCGTTGTCCAGGGTGCCGCGGGTGCCGACCACCAGCGAGAAGTCCTCGGTCTCCGCGCCGAAGTTCGGCGTGAAGCCGCCCGGCAGGATCTCGTTGAACACGAAGCAGTTCGGGTCGGCGATAACGGAGGCGAGGCCCGCCGCGTCGTCGGTGGCAAGGTTGGTCGGGCAGTTGCCGGAGAGGTCGTCGGTGATGTCGCCGACCAGGCGCACGCCGGGCTCGGACTGGTACACCGCCGGGCGCGTGTCCGGGTTCCGGAAGAAGAAGCCGCCGGTCACTTCCTTGGTGGCGTAGTTACCGAAGGCATAGGCTTCGGCGCTGTCGGAGATCTCGAGGCCCATGTTGAAGAAGGTCTTCAGGTCGTCGGCGACCTCGGGCGAGCCCCAGATCTGCGCCGGGTTGGCCACGTCGGTGTTGCCGCCGGCGATCAGCGCCGCGGCGTCGTCGCGCTGCACGCTGCGGCTGGTGGCGTCCGCCTCGCCGTATTCGAAGCTGGCGTTCAGGAAGCCCTTGTCGGTGAAGGGCACGCCGATGTTGCCGGCGATGGAGTAGATGCTCTCGCCCTCTTCCGTGAACTCACCGTAGCGGGCCTCCAGGGAGCCGCCCTCGGGGGCGTCCTTGAGGATGAAGTTCATCACGCCGGCGATGGCGTCGGAGCCGTACTGGGCGGCGGCGCCGTCGCGCAGCACCTCGACCTGCTTGAGGGCGATGGCCGGGATCACGGAGATATCGGGGCCCTGGGCGCCGTCACTGACCCCGTTGCCGAGCCATGAGATGACGGCCGCGCGGTGGCGGCGCTTGCCGTTCACCAGCACCAGGGTGTGGTCCGGGGCCAGGCCGCGGAGGTTGGCCGGACGCACCACGGTGGCGGCGTCGGAGATCGGCTGGGAATTGACGTTGAAGGACGGCACCGAGTTGCGCAGCAGGGTGGTCATGTCCGTGGCGCCCTGGTTGCGGAACTCGTCGCCCTGGAACACGTCGATGGGCGCCGCCGAGTCGAACACGGAACGGGGCGCGCCGCGGGAGCCGGTGACAACCACCTCCTCGAGCTGCGGATCCTGGGCCAGGGCCTGGGACGCGAAACCGCCGGTGATGGCGGCCTGAACGGCGACGGCGAGTGCGAGCTTGCCGGGCAGGTGCTTCTTCATGGTAATCTCCTCTGTTCATTGCTGTTCTGTTGTTTCCGGTGCCGCGCGTTTTGTCGGCGGCAGCCTTAACGGCAAAGCCTCCCTCAGCTTAGGAAATAACCTCAGAAAGGAGGGGGTAAAACTTCGGTAATATTTCCGCCATCGGGAATTTTTGCGTCAAAAGAGTGCATTTCCCGGGCGTTCGTGCACTTTTGCACAATCATGGACTCACTCGCAGGCCGCCAGCGCCTCCTGCAGCCTGCGCACCGGGACCACCTCCATGCCGGGGATCGCGGATTTCGGCGCGTTGGCCTTGGGCACGATGGCGCGGCGGAAGCCGTGCTTGGCTGCCTCGGCGAGGCGCTCCTGGCCGCTGGGGACCGGGCGGATCTCCCCGGAGAGGCCGACCTCGCCGAAGATCACCAGGTCCCGGGGCAGCGGCCGGTCGCGGAAGCTGGAGACGATGGCCAGCAGCAGGGCGAGGTCCGCGCTGGTCTCCAGCACCTTGACCCCGCCGACCACGTTAGCGAACACGTCCTGGTCGCCCACGTGCAGGCCGCCGTGGCGGTGCAGCACCGCGAGGAGCATGGCCAGGCGGTTCTGCTCGAGGCCCACCGCCACCCGCCGCGGGTTGCCCAGCGCACTCTCGTCCACCAGCGCCTGGATCTCCACCAGCAGGGGCCGGGTGCCCTCCCAGACCACCATCACGGCGCTGCCCGAGGACGCCTCCTCGCTGCGGTCGAGGAAGATCGCCGAGGGATTCTTCACCTCGCGCAGGCCGCCGTCGGTCATAGCGAAGATACCGAGCTCATTGACCGCGCCGAAGCGGTTCTTCTGGCCGCGCAGGGTGCGGAAGCGCGAGTCGTCGGAGCCCTCGAGGAGGATGGAGCAGTCGATCATGTGCTCGAGGACCTTGGGGCCGGCGAGGCTGCCGTCCTTGGTGACATGACCTACCAGCAGCAGCACCGTGCCGGACTGCTTGGCGTGGCGGGTGAGCGCGGCGGCGCATTCGCGCACCTGGGAGACGCTCCCCGGCGCCGAGGCGATGTCATCGGAGTGCACCACCTGGATGGAGTCGACCACCACCACATCGGGCGCGTCGCCCTCGAGGGCCGCGAGGATGCTCTCGACGTTGGTCTCGGCCATGAGCCGCAGCTGGTCCATGGGCAGACCCAGGCGGCGGGCGCGCAGGGCCACCTGCTGCAGGCTCTCCTCGCCGGTGATGTACAGGCAGGGCCGGCCGCGGGCCAGGTGGCAGAGGGTCTGCAGGAGCAGGGTGCTCTTGCCCGCCCCGGGGCTGCCGCCCACGAGGATCGCCGAGCCGGGCACCAGCCCGCCGCCGAGTACCCGGTCGAACTCGCCGGCACCGGAGGCGATGCGGACGACCGCCTCGGTGGCGATGTCCGCCAACAGCTTTGCCTCCGGCCGGGCGCCGGCAAAGCCCGCCCGGTTACCGGCGCTGACCGCGGCGCCACGCTTGCCGGCGGGCCCCAGGCGCACCTCCGTGACCGTATTCCAGGCGCCGCAGTCACTGCACTGCCCTTGCCACTTGCTGTAGTCCGAGCCGCACTCGGTACACACGAATGCGGTTTTCTGCTTCGCCATAGCTCTCCTGTGAACCGCGCCTCCCGGGGAAACGGGCCTGCCGTGACCCTGCCGTGAAAAAGAGCGCCCGGCGCTGTATCGTCTACGGGCACGCGGCTATCCTAGCCGGCCGCACCCACGACCCGGAAGCATTGATGTCGGAATCGTCCCTCATCCCCGAACAGCAGCTTCTGTTCTCCCCCGGCCTGGCAGCGACCATCGGCCTGGAGGAGGCGATCCTGCTGCAGTACCTGCACGGGCTCCTGCGGCACCTGCCGGCGGAGCACCAGGGGCAGCGGGCCTGGGTGACCGTCTCCCGCAGCCAGCTGCTCGGCGCCCTGCCCTTCTGGCGCGATGCGGACCTGACCCGGCTCTGCCAGCACCTTCAGGACCTCGGCGTGCTGCAGCTGCGCCATGGCCCCGGGAACGATGCGCTGGCCTTTGCGCTGGACCACGGGCCCGCGGACGCGGGCCATCGGCGCGAGGGCGCGCCTCCCGTAGGAGAGGCAACCCTGGGGGGCAAAGCCGCCTTTGGCAGCGGCGCCCCCGGTGAGAGCGGCGCGCCGATCCCCGCACAGCGCCCGCGGGCCGGCCTGCTGCCGGCGGGCTGGCAGCCGAGCGAGGACCTGCTGCAGCTCCTCGCGCTGAACCACAACATACCCCGCGCCTTCGCCCTCGAACAACTCGAGGATTTCGTCTTTTACTGGCGCGAGCGCGGGGAGAGCAGCCATGCCTGGGAGAACAAGTTCCGCCAGCACGTGCTCTCCTGCTGGCGCCGCCGGCAGCAGGACGCCGCCGAGGCCTTCCGCAGCCCTCCCGCGCCCCTCGACGGCCACTGGCGGCCGAATGCGGACGCAATGGAGATTCTCCTGCGCGCCGGCGTCGCCCGGGATTTCATCGACGACTCGATCCCCGAGTTCGTGCTCTACTGGCGCGAGCGCGGCAGCACGCCGGAGACGCTGAACACCCGCTTCGTGCAGCACATCCGCCGGCAGTGGGCGCGTTTCCAGTCCAGCCGGGAGCACAGCACGGAGCCTTCGCGCATCGCGCCGGACTGGCAGCCGAGCGCCGACGTCTTCGACATCCTGGCGCTCTCCCACATCGACGCCGACTTCGCCCGGGCGCTGGTGCCGGAGTTCGTGCTCTACTGGCGCGACAGCAACCAGCTGCACAGCTCCTGGAACTCGAAGTTCCTGCAGCATGTAAAATATCACTGGGCGCGGCACAACCAATTCACGGCACGGAGCGGCAGCCATGACGGGCAGCAGGGAACTGGTGGAGCGGGCCGAACGCGCGATCGCAGCCTCGAGCAGGACCTCCACGACACCTCCTGGGCGGACTGAGCCTCGCCGGGAACCCACCGGCCGGGCGGCGCCGGAGCGGATCGAGGCGATCAACCAGGTCTTCGCCCTCTTCCGCCTGAACTACCACAACCAGTACTACGCGGCCTTTCCGGACGCCGAGCAGCTTAGGCAGATCAAGAAGCTCTGGCTCGAGTCCCTCGCCGATTACGGCATCAGCCAGCTCCTCGCCGGCGCGAAGCGCGCCATCGAGGGCAGCGAGTACCTGCCGACCCTGAACCGCATGCACCGCTGCTGCCGCGAGGCGGCGGCGGACCTCGGCCTGCCGCCGGCCCGGGCCGCCTACGAGGAAGCCTGCGCCGCGCCCTCCCCCAAGGCGGCGCAGCCCTGGTCGCATGCGGCGGTTTACCTCGCCGGCCGCGACAGCGGCTGGTTCACGCTTTCGAGCAAGCCGGAAACGGCAACCTGGCCCCTGTTCCGCGACCACTACGAGCGCTACTGCGCGCGCGTGCTGGCCGGGGAGACGCTGGAGCTGCCGCCGGTGCCGGCGCTGGAAAAGGACCGGGGCACGCCGCTCAGCAACGAGGAGCAGCTGGCGCAGCTCCGGCAGCTGCGCCGGACCCTGGATCTCTGACCGGCGCTGCAGACGGGGCGGCTCAGCCCTGCTGACGGGCCAGGTTCTCGAAGCGGGTGAATTCGCCGATGAAGGCCAGGCGCACGACGTCGATGGGCCCGTTCCGCTGCTTGCCGATGATGATCTCGGCCACCCCCTTGTCCGGGGAATCCTCGTTGTAGACCTCGTCGCGATAGATAAACAGGATCACGTCCGCGTCCTGTTCGATCGCGCCGGAATCACGCAGGTCCGAGTTCACCGGCCGCTTGTTCGGGCGCTGCTCCAGTGAGCGGTTGAGCTGCGACAGGGCCACTAACGGGCAGTTGAATTCCTTGGCGATCGCCTTCAGGTTCCGAGAGATCTCGGAGATTTCCGCGGTACGTCCTTCGCTGCTGCCGGCGATCTGCATGAGCTGCAGATAGTCAACCATGATCATCGCCAGGTCGCCGTGCTCACGCACCACCCGCCGGGCGCGGCTGCGCAGCTCCGTGGGGGTCAGCGCCGGCGTGTCGTCGATGTACAGGGGCACGTCCTTGAGCTTGCCGACGGCAGCGGAGAGCTTGGGCCAGTCCTCCTGGTCCAGCTTGCCATTGCGCACTTTCGACTGGTTGATACGGCCGATGGACGACAGCATGCGCATGATCAGCTGTTCCGCGGGCATCTCCATACTGAACACCAGCACGGGGCGCTCCTGGTGCAGCGCCGCATGTTCGACGAGGTTCATGGCGAAGCTGGTCTTGCCCATGGCGGGCCGCCCCGCCACGATCACCAGATCCGAGCGCTGCAGCCCGGAGGTGAGGCGGTCGAGGTCGATATAACCGGTGGACAGGCCGGTAATTTCGCCGCCGCTCTGAAACAGCTCCTCAATGCGCGAGAGGGCCCCCTGCAACAGCGGGTTGATCGTCTGCGGCCCGCCGGCCTTCGGCCCCTGCTCGGCGATCTGCATGATGCGCCGCTCCGCGGCGTCGATGAGTTCCTCGGCGCTGCGCCCTTCCGGGTTGAAGCCGCTGTCGGCGATCTCCTGCGCGGCCTGGATGAGCCGGCGCACGTTGGCGCGCTCGCTCACCACCTGCGCGTAGGCGCGGATGTTCGAGGCGCTCGGCGTACCCTCGGCGAGCTCCGTTAAGTAGGCAAGGCCGCCGGCGGCCTCGAGCTCACCGCTGGCCTGCAGCTTGTCGGCCACGGTGATCACGTCCACGGGCTCGCTGGCCTCGGCCAGGCGCGCCACGTGACGGAAGATCATGCGGTGATCCGGCCGGTAGAAATCTTCGGCCGCGACCACCTCGGCCACACCGTCCCAGCCATCGGCGGACAGCAGCAGGCCGCCGAGGACGGACTGCTCCGCCTCGATGGAATGGGGCTGCATCTTGATGCGGGCCACGTCGCCGTCGTAGTCGGGCGGGGGCTCCGGGGGGAAATCGGCGCTGTCGGGGTCGGCCATGGCGGGGTCAGGGCTGCTCGCGGCCGCACAGGTTAGCCGATTCAGCATGGCCGCTGAAGAGGCTGGTGGGCATCGCGAGGGAAATTCCCGCCCCTGTCGGCGCGGAGCGCGCCTCCCGCGGAGCGCGGGCCCTGCGGGAGGCGGCCGGCAGCGGCGTCTCGCCGCGGCCGGGCCGGTTTGCGGTGACTTACTCGGGAACGATCGCCAGGGTCACGTCGATCATCACTTCCGGGTGGACCTGCACGGCGACCACGTACTCGCCGGTTTCGCGCAGGGCGCCCTCGGGCAGACGGACCTCGGACTTGTCGATCTCGCAGCCGGCGGCGGTGACCGCGTCGGCGATGTCGCGCGTGCCGATGGAGCCGAAGAGCTTGCCCTCGTCGCCGGCGTTGGCGGTGATCGTCACCAGGCCGACCTCGGCGAGCTTCTCGCCGCGGGCCTGGGCGGCGGCCAGCGCCTCCGCGGCGGCCTTCTCGAGTTCGGCGCGGCGCGCCTCGAACTCGGCGACGTTCTCCTTCGTGGCCGGTACGGCCTTGCCCTGGGGAATCAGGAAGTTACGGCCGTAGCCGGGCTTCACTTCGACGGTGTCGCCGAGGCCGCCCAGGTTGCCAATGTTCTCCAGCAGAATGACTTGCATGGTTCCTATCCTCTCGCTTCGGGAGCGGGCTCCCGTCCGGCGCCCTTGGCGCCCCGTTCGAATGTTTGTTCAGTTCTCGCCGTCCTTCCCGCCACGCTGCCAGCGCGCCCGGAAATCCACCCAGGCATCCAGTACCGCGAAGCCCACGAGCAGCAGCTTGGCCGCGTCGAACAGCAGCCACAGCGCGTAGAACGCCGTCAGCCACCCCCGGCTCGCGCCCCGCTGCGCTGCCCGGGCATGGACCAGCGCAAAGCCCACCACGGTCACCGGCACCAGCAGGCACGCGGCCCAGCTCCGGTACTCGAGACCGAGCGCCGTGAGCCCGGCGGCACCCAGGGCCAGCGCGGCGGTCACGCCGACCGGAAGGCGCAGGGCGCGAAACTCGCTGCCGAAGCCCCCCGGGTTGTACAGGGCGGCCTGCCAGTGGCGCGCGAGCGCCAGGCAGAGGACCGCCAGGATCGCATTCGCAGCGCCCATCATGCCCGCGAGCTGCAGCTGCGTCGGCACCTGCATGACGACTTCCGTCCCGGGCCCGGCGGACTGCTGTACCTGCTCCAGCAGCTGCCCGAAGACCGCGGCGAGCTGCTCGAGCAGCCGCCGCGCCAGCACCAGCGTCGCCAGGCCCGTCAGCACGCCGACCGCGGCGCTCGCGAGCACCGCGAGGGCCAGGCTCACCGACAGGCGCAGCACCAGGGCCAGCACGAAGGTGCCCAGGAGCAGCGCCAGCGGCGTGCTGTCGCCGGCCATCCGCGTCAGCAGCAGCGCCGGCAGGGACGCCCAGAGCACGATCCACGCCCCGGGGCCGACCCCGCGGCGCAGGGTCACCAGCGCTGCAACGGCGGCGCCGATCCAGCAGAAAAGGACACTGCCGGAGCTTGCGACGGCCAGCAGCAGGGCCCGGTAACGGCCGCGCATGGCGAAATCGGCAAGCGCTTTCATACAGGCACCCGCCCGCGGGCGGGACCGCTGCCTAGCTGTGAGCGTCCGAGTACGGCAGCAGGGCCAGGAAACGCGCGCGCTTGACGGCGGTGGACAGCTGGCGCTGGTACCGGGCCTTGGTTCCCGTGATCCGGCTCGGGACAATCTTGCCGGTCTCGGAGATGTAGGCCTTGAGCGTGTCGAGGTCCTTGTAGTCGATCTCCTTCACGCCCTCGGCGGTGAAGCGGCAGAACTTACGGCGACGGAAAAAACGTGCCATGGCTAATACTCCTGGATTCGGTTAACGACGGCCTCAGGCCTCGGCTTGCTCGGCGTCTTTCTCGGCGCTCTTGTCGTCGGCGTCTTCGCCGGACCGGTCGCCGCGGTCACCGCGCGGGCCCCTGTCATCGCCCTTGCGCTCGTCGAAGCGGCTCTTGCGCTCGCGGCTCTCTTTCTCGGCCTTCATGATCGGGGACTCGCTGGTCACGGCCTCGTCGCGGCGAATGACCAGGTTGCGGATCACGGCGTCGTTGAAGCGGAAGGTCGTGGTCAGCTCTTCCATGGCGTCGTTGCTGGCCTCTACGTTCATAAGCACGTAGTGGGCCTTGTGAACCTTGTTGATCGGGAAGGCGAGCTGCCGGCGGCCCCAGTCCTCCAGGCGGTGCACCTGGCCACCGTCCCGGGTAACCAGCGCAGTGTACTTCTCAACCATTGCCGGAACTTGCTCTGACTGGTCCGGATGGACCAGGAATACGATCTCGTAATGTCGCATCGAAGGCTCCTTACGGGTTAATGCCACCCGTCGAGGCGGTGTGGCAAGGAGAATGGGCAGCCGGGGGCAGCCCGCAAATTTTGGAGCGCGGAGTTTAGCCGCGCTGCGGTCGCCTTGCAAGCACCTGCTGCGTGTCCCTTGTCCACCAGCCCGGGGTTGCCGGCCCGGGTAGCAGCGGCCTAGGAACGCCGGATGCGCTGGCGCACGGCCTCGAAGAGACAGACGCCGGTGGCCACGGAGACATTGAGGCTGGACACGGCCCCGGCCATCGGCAGGTGGACGAGGAAATCACAGTGCTCGCGGGTGAGCCGGCGCAGCCCGGCTCCCTCGCTGCCGAGCACGAGGGCGGCGGGCCCGGTGAGATCCTGCGCGTAGAGGCTGCTCTCGGCTTCGCCGGCGGCACCGTAAAGCCAGATGCCGCGCTCCTTCAGACCCTTGAGTACCCGGGCGAGGTTGGTAGCCACGTGCAGGGGCACCGTCTCGGCTGCACCACAGGCAACCTTGCGCACCACCGGGGTCACGGGGGCGGACTTGTCCTTCGGCAGGATCACCGCGTCCACCCCGGCGGCATCGGCACTGCGCAGGCAGGCACCGAGGTTGTGCGGGTCGGTCACGCCGTCGAGGACGAGCAGCAGCGGCGGATGGTCCAGCGCCTCCAGGTGCGCCCAGAGGTCAGCCTCCCGGGCCAGGGTATTGTCGCCCCCGGCCGGGCCGCCGGCGAGCTCGGCCACCACGCCCTGGTGGCGGCCCTGCACCAGCCGGTCCAGGGCCGACCGGGGAACGCGGTGGATGGCGACGCCCGCGGCTTCCGCGGACGCCAGCAGCGCGGCGACGCGCCGGTCCTCGCGGCCGCGCTGCACCTGCAGGCGGAGGATGCTGTCGGGGTCGCGGGCAAGCAGCGCCTCGACGGCGTGGATGCCGTAGACGGGCTCGCTCATCGGCTAGCGGCGGCGCCTGCGGCGCTGGCCGCTGCTCTTCTTGCCCTCGGTCGGCTTGCCCGTGCCCTTCTGGCCTGCCTTCACCGCAGGCTTACCGTTGCTGCCCCTGTCGCCCTTCTGCCGGCGCGCGGGCGCGCTTTCCGCAGCAGGGACGTTTTTCGCTTTTCGCGCGGGCTTGGCGGCGGCGGGAGCGGCACCCTTGCCGCGACTGCCCTTGCCTTTGCTGCTGCCCTTGCTGCCGCCCTTGCCGGAGCTCCTTCCGGAGTCGCTGCCACTGTCCCTGTTACCGCCTTGGCCACCGCGCCGGCTGCGGGCCGCCTTGCCGGTCGCCGGCAGCTCCACCGGCTCGAGGTCGATCTTCTTGTCGTCGAGGTCTACCCGGGCGACCTGCACCGACAGCTTGTCGCCGAGCTGGAAGCTGCGGCCGCTGCGCTCGCCGACCAGGCGCTGGTGGGCCGGGTCGAAGCGGTAGTAATCCCCCGGCAGGGCCGTGACGTGCACCAGCCCTTCTATATACAGTTCCGACAGCTCGACGAAGAGGCCGAAGCTGGTCACGGCGGCGACCACGCCGGCAAACTCCTCGCCGACGCGGTCCTGCAGGTACTCGCACTTGAGCCACGCATTGACGTCGCGGGTGGCGTCGTCGGCCCGCCGCTCGGTCATGGAGCACTGCTCGCCGAGCACCACCATGGCGCGCTCGTCGTAGGGGTAGCTCTTCTCACGCGGCAGCACCTTCGTACCGTCGGCGCGGCGCACCAGGCGGCTGCGCTGCTTCGAGCGGATCACCGAGCGGATACCGCGGTGGACGATGAGGTCCGGGTAGCGGCGGATCGGCGAGGTGAAGTGGGCGTAGCCCTCGTAGTTGAGACCGAAGTGGCCCTTGTTCTCGGGCTGGTAGACGGCCTGGCGCAGGGAGCGCAGGAGCATGGTCTGGATGACGTGGGCGTCCGGCCGGTCCCGGATTTCCTCCATGAGCGCCTGGTAGTCCCTGGGGCTGGGGTCCGCCCCGCCGCGCAAGCCGAGACCGAGCTCACCGAGGAAAGCGCGCAGGTTCTCCAGCTTCTCTTCACCGGGACCCTCGTGCACGCGGAACAGCGTCGGCAGCGGGTGCTTCTCGAAGAAGCGCGCCGTGGCCACGTTGGCTGCGAGCATGCACTCCTCGATGAGCTTGTGCGCGTCGTTGCGCACTACCGGGACGATCTCGCTGATCTTGCGCTGGTCGTCGAAGATGATCCGCGTCTCCACGGTCTCGAAGTCGATGGCGCCGCGCTCCTCCCGGGCCTGGCGCAGCACCCTGTACAGGTCGTGCAGGCGCTTCAGGTCGGGCACGCGCGCCTTGGGCACCGCCGGCTCCTTCTCGCCCGCGAGCACCCGGCCGACCTGGGTATAGGTGAGGCGCGCGTGGCTGTGGATGACGGCTTCGTAGAACTGGAACTTGCCGAGCCCGCCGTCGCGGGAGAGGTCCATCTCCACGACCATCGCCAGCCGGTCCACCTCGGGCTTCAGGGAGCAGAGCCCGTTGGAGAGCACCTCCGGCAGCATCGGCACCACCCGCTCGGGGAAATAGACCGAGTTGCCGCGCCGGGCCGCCTCGCCGTCGAGCGCGGAGCCCGGGTGCACGTAGTGGGACACGTCGGCGATGGCGACCCAGAGTTTCCAGCCGCCGAGGCGCTTCTTGCGGCAGTACACCGCGTCGTCGAAGTCCTTCGCATCCTCACCGTCGATGGTAACGAAGGGCAGGTCGCGCAGGTCGATGCGGGCGCGCTTGTCCGCCTCCTCGACTTCCTCGCGCAGGTGGCCGGCCTCGTCGACCACGGCCTCGGGCCATTCGAAGGGAATGCCGTGGGCGCGGATGGCGATGTCGATTTCGAGACCCGGGTCCAGGTGGTCGCCGAGCACCTCGACCACCCGCCCCTTGGCGCCGAGACGGCCCGTGGGGTAGTCGGTGATCTCGGCTGTAACGATCTGCCCGTGCTGCGCCCCGCCCTTGGCCTTCGGCGGAATGAGCACCTCCTGGGTGATGCGGGCATTGTCCGGGATGACGACGCCGATGCCGCTCTCTTCCTGGTAGCGCCCCACCACGCGGTCGACGCCGCGCTCGAGGATCTCCACCACCTTGCCCTCGGCACGGCCGCGCCGGTCGATGCCGGTCACGGTCACCAGCACCGTGTCGCCGTCAAAGAGACTGCGCATCTGCCTCGCGCTCAGGTAGACGTCGTCGCCGCCGGACACCGGCATGGCGAAGCCGTAGCCATCGCGGTGGCCCTGCACCCGGCAGCGCAGAAGGTTCATGGCATCGACGACGCCGTAGGCGCCGCGCCGGTCTACCAGCAGCTGGCCGTCGCGCTGCATGGCGCGCAGGCGGTTGCGCAGCGCGTCGAGGTCCCGGTCGTCGGTCAGGCCGAGCAGTTCGGCGACCTGGCCGTGGTCCAGCGGGCGGTCGGCGGTGCGCAGCTGCTCCAGGATGAACTCCCGGGAGGGAATCGGGTTCTGGTAATTGGCCGCCTCGCGGGCGGCGTGGGGGTCGGCTTTCCTGCCTTTTCGTGCCATAGGGTGGCCTTCGTTCCAGTGCGTTTGCGGACCTTCCGGCCCACGCGATCGCCCATTATACGTGATCGTTGACAAACACCGGACCTGCGACTAGAGTGCTGCACCCTCACCTCCGTGCCCAGGTGGTGAAATTGGTAGACACGCTAGCTTCAGGTGCTAGTGGCCGAAAGGCCGTGGAGGTTCAAGTCCTCTCCTGGGCACCATTTTCCAGCCCCGGCGGCGCCGCAATGGCTTCTCGCAGAACCACCCTTGCATGCGTTTCAGCGCACCGCGATCGGGCTGTCCGCCCAGGGCGTCACCGTCTCGCCGAAGGGCTTGCGATAGCCGTCGGGTAATTCCTCCGTCATGTCCAGCACCGCTGCCAGCCGGCCCATGCCGACGTAGAGCGCGCAGTGGACCATGAGCTCGACGATCTCCGCCTCGCTGAAGTGCTCCCGGAGCGCATCGAAGCGCTCATCGGTGATCGACAGGTGGTCCGTGGCGAAGCGATCGGCGAAGGCGATGGCCGCCTTCTCCGCGGGCGAGAGGTCCGGCGCCTCCTCGGGCGTCTCGAGGGAGCAGACCAGGCCCTCGTCAACCGCGTCCGCCGCGCTTGAGTAGCGGATCGCCATGCAGCTGCGGCACTGGTTGTGGAAGGCCACGCGCAGGCGCACCAGCTCGATGAGCCGCTCCGGGAGCGTGCGGTTCAGGGTGACCCCGGCGCCGAAGCCGATCGCCGCCTTCGCCATAGCCGGCGACAGGGCGAGCATACGCGTGATGCCCTGTTCGATGACCGACGCCGTGTCGGCCTGGGTCATGGCTCTCAATTCCGGGTCCCACTGCTCAGGGGGTAATTTGCTGAGGCGGCTCATGGTGCTCTCCTTCTTATCGGATGCTTGCTCGGATTCGCTTTCGGGTTCATTGCACGGCTGACCGAGCCATCAAAACCCGGCGCTGTCGGGACACATGCTGGCGTACGCCGCCGCGGGACACAAGTCAAGCGACGGGAACGTTGCCCCCGGTCTCGCGCTGGCTTTATAGTCCGCGAGTCACCCCAGAGCGACTCCCCGAGGAAACCACCCCACCGATGACCTATTGCCTCGCGATCGCCCTGGACGAGGGCCTGGTGTTCTGCTCCGATTCGCGCACCAACGCCGGTCCGGACCGCGTCAGCACCTACAGCAAGATGCACCGCTTCGCCGTGCCTGGGGACCGCTCCCTGGTCATCCTCACCGCCGGCAACCTGGCCACCAGCCAGGCCGTCATCGCGCAGATTCAGCGCGATCTCGAGGAGAACGCCGAGTTCAATATCTTCAACGCCCGCTACGTCAGCGACGTCGCCGACTACCTGGGCACGCTGAGCCTTGCGGAGCAGGAGAAGTACGCCAAGAAGGGCGGCCCCATCGCGGGCAGCTTCAACGCCTCGGCGACGTTCATCATCGGCGGGCAGATCAAGGGCCACGAGCAGGAGCTGTACATGGTCTACCCGGAGGGCAACCACATCACCGCCTCGGACCTGTACCCCTACCTGCAGATCGGCGAGACCAAGTACGGCAAACCCATCCTCGACCGCATCATCCGCCCGGACACGCCGGTGGAAACGGCCATGCGCTGCGCCCTGGTCTCCATCGACTCGACCATGCGCTCGAATGCCACCGTGGGCCCGCCGCTGGAGTGCCTGTTCTACCGCCGCGGCAGCCTCGAACCGCAGGAGCGCTACTTCAAGCTCGAGGAGAACCATCCCTACCTGGCGCAGCTGCGCCAGAGCTGGGACGACAACATCCGCAGCGCTTTCGAGGAGCTGCCGTCACTCTCCGCTATGTTCGAAGGCGACGGATGACGCTGTCGACGAAGGCGAGCTTGCCCGCCACCACGTCGTTGATCACGAAGGGATAGGCATCGCCGAGACCGACGCTGCGGTTGAGCTCGTTCAGCGTGGTGGACAGACCCCGCCAGTCGTCGATGCGCTGCCCGATGGTCATGGCGTCCGGCGATCGGCCGAGCAGGCCCTGGGCCGCCGCGGTTTCCAGCGCATCGTAGATATGCAGGTAGTGCCCCCAGCACTCGGCCCAGTCCTCCGAGGGATGGGCGCTGGCGTAGGCGCTGATGTAGCGCTCATGCCAGTCCGGCGCCGGCCCCGTGTCGTAGTGCGCCGCGAGCGCCGCCGCGTAGTCCGCCTGCTCGTCCCCGAACAGCGCGGTGAACTCCGCACGCGTCGCCGCGTCCGGGTCGAGAAGGCTCCAGTAATAGTGCCCGCTCTCGTGCCGCAGGTGGCCGAGCACCGTGCGGTATTCCTCGTTCATCTGGCTGCGCACGGCCGTGCGCGCCACGTCGTCCGCCTCCAGCGTGTTGATGGTGATCACGCCGCCCAGGTAACCGGTGGAGGCGAAGGTCTCGGCGAAGACCTCCCGCGAGCGGCCATCCTCGATGAAATCGAAGAGCAGACCGAGGCGCTCGTCGGCCCAGCCGCTGACCAGCGGCAGGCCGAGCTGCATGAGCGTGAAGAACAGCCGCTTCTTGCCCTCCTCGAGCACCCGCCAGCGGCGGTCGTTACCCGGCAGGGACTGGTTCGGCACGGTGCGGTTGAACTGGCAGGCAAAGCACAGCGGCTGCGCCTGCTCGGCGGGCCGCAGCCAGTTGCAGACCCCGAAGTCCTCGCCGTTGGCGCAGAAGCGGAAGGCGCGGCCGTTGCGATCGGTGTACACGCCATCACCGGCCGCTGCCAGCGGCCGCAGCTCGCGCACCGCCGGGTCGAAGCCGAGGCGGGCGCCGCAGGAGAGGCAGTGGTCGTTGTCGAAGAAGACCTGGCTGCCGCAGTCACAGCGGAAACGTTTCAAGAGCCTTCCAACCGGAACCAGGTGTCACTGATTGCACTGTGGAGGTCGCTGAGCACGCCCTGCAGGTTATCGATGAAAGCGTGCAGATCGTCCCGCTCCCAGGGTTCGCGGGAAAAGCGCCGCAGCTTGCGTCGCGCCCGCTCGATGATCCGCAGGGCGTCCTCGTTGCGCTTGAGCTGCGGCAGTTCCTCGCGGATGCCGCTCAGGCAGAAGCGCACGGAGCGCGGAAAGTCCTGTTCCATGAAGATGAAGGCGACGACGCTGTCCGGCTCGACGACCGGCCCCACCTGGCGCCGGTAGGCACCCAGCGCCGACAAGGACTGCAGCAGCGTGCCCCAGAGCAGGTGGTCGATGGCCTGCTGCGTGCCCTCACGGCCGAGGATGTCGGCGGCGCCGACGTCGATGATGCGCGTGGCCATGTCGGCGCGCTCCAGCAGCTGGCCCACCTTGATGAAGCGGTAGGCGTGATCCCTGCAGAGCGTGTTGCGCCAGACGCCGTTGATGACCTGCGTGCGGCTCACCACTTCCTGCAGAAAATCCTGGCGGTGGCGCCGGCCCACGGACTTCTCCGCCTGGTCTCGGGAGTACAGGTACAGCTCGTTGACCAGTTCCCAGACTTCCTCCGGCAACACGTCACGGGTGGTGCGCACGTTCTCCCGGGCGGCGCGGATCGCGTAGGGGATGCTGCAGGCAGCCTCGTCCTCGCTCATCAGCAAACGGATGACGTTGGCCTCGTTGGCGACGCGGTAGTGCTCGGCGGCCACCGGCTCCGCGTCGAGGATGCGCACCAGGATGTCCCAGCCCGGCTGCGAGCCGCGCGGGATATCCATGACCATGTGGTGATAGGCATCGACCAGCCTCGCCGTGCACTCGGCGCGCTCGAGGTAGCGCCCCATCCAGTAGACCCGCTCGGCGACCCGCGACAGCATGGTCATACCCGCCCCTCCACGATCCAGGTGTCCTTGCTGCCCCCGCCCTGGGAAGAGTTCACCACTAAGGAGCCCTTGACCATGGCCACGCGGGTCAGCCCTCCCGGGGTAACCCAGGTGTCGCGCCCCTGGAGGATGAAGGGGCGCAGGTCGAGGTGCCGGGGCTCGATGCCGCCGTCGACGCAGGTCGGCGCCGTTGACAGCTTCAGCGTCGGCTGCGCGATGTAGTTGCGCGGATTCTTCTCGATGAGTTTCGCGAACTTCTTCCGCGTGGCGGCGTCGACGTGCGGCCCGACCATGATGCCGTAGCCGCCGGACTCGTTGGCCGGCTTCACCACCAGCTTGTCGAGGTGCTTCAGCACGTGCTCGCGGTCTTCCTCGCGGTGACAGAGATAGGTCGGCACGGAGCGCACCTTCGGCTTCTCGCCGAGGTAGTAGCGGATCATCTCCGGCACGTAGGCGTAAATGACCTTGTCGTCGGCGACCCCCGACCCCGGCGCGTTGGCAACGGCTACCTTGCCGGCGCGCCAGGCGCGCATGAGGCCGGGCACGCCGAGCATGGAGTCCTCGCGGAAGGCCTCCGGGTCCATGAAGTCCTCGTCGATGCGGCGGTAGATCACGTCGACGCGTACCGGCCCGTCCACGGTGCGCATGTAGACGCAGTCGTCATCGTCGACGAGGAGGTCCGCACCCTCGACCAGCTCGGCGCCCATGCCCTGGGCGAGGAAGGCGTGCTCGAAGTAGGCGGAGTTATAGATGCCCGGGGTGAGTACCGCCACGCAGGGACGCCGGCGCTCCCGCGGGGAGAGGGAGGCGAGCATCTGGTAGAGCTGCGACGGGTAGTCGTCCACCGGCAGGATGCTGTAGTTCTCGAACAGCTCCGGCAGCACACGCTTGGTGATTTCCCGGTTCTCCACCATGTAGGAAACACCGGAGGGCACGCGCAGGTTGTCCTCGAGGACGTAAAAATGGCCGTCGGCATCGCGGATCAGGTCCGAGCCGCAAACGTGGGCCCAGACCCCGAAGCGGGGGGACGCGCCGGCGCACTGCGGCTTGTAATTCGCGGACTCGAGGACGAGGTCCGCCGGGATGATGCCGTCGGCAAGAATCTTCTGCCTGTTGTAGATGTCGTCGATAAAGCAGTTGAGGGCGCGGCTGCGCTGGACCAGCCCCTCGCGCACGGCGTTCCACTCCCGCGCAGTGATGATCCGGGGGATGATGTCGAAGGGCCAGGCGCGGTCGATATTGCCGCCCTCGGTGTACACCGTGAAGGAGATGCCCATCTCGCGGATCGCCGCGCTGGCCGCGGCGCGGCGGGCAGCCAGCTCCTCATCGGGGAGGTTGCGCAGCAGGTTCACCGCGCCCCGGGCCGCGGTGCGCGGATGCCCCTTCGCCGTGATCAGCTCGTCGTAGTAGGGCGCCGAGCGGTACCTTTTCCAGCTGTCGTCCATGGGTTCTCCCTGGCACGGGCCCGGCGCAGGACCGGCGTGCAGGACAGGCTTGCAGGCTGGCGTGCGAGACAGGCGGGCGGCCCGACGGGCCGGCCTTTTCCCGGGCAATCGGCCCTATCTAACCAAAAACCCCCTCGGTCGCGCTACACTGCCCGCAGCCCGGTACCCACCGCTGCGGGGAGCGATAACAACCATGCGCCAGACTCACTACCGCGCCTGCCACCTCTGCGAGGCCATCTGCGGCCTGCTCATCGAGACCGAGGACGCGCGCGTCGTCTCCATCAAGGGCGACCCGGACGACCCGCTGAGCCGCGGGCACATCTGCCCCAAGGCCATCGCCCTGCGCGATATCCACGAGGACCCGGACCGGCTGCGCCGGCCGGTGAAGAAAGTGCGCGACGGCGATGCGGTGCGCTGGGAGGAAATCAGCTGGCAGGAAGCGCTCGATACGACCGCGGAGCGCCTGCTGGCGATCTATCGCGAGCACGGTGTCGACGCCATCGGCATCTACATGGGCAATCCCACGGTCCACAACTACGGGATGATGACCCACCAGAACAACCTGTTCCGCTTCTTCCGCACGAAGAACCGCTTCTCCGCCACCTCCGTGGACCAGCTGCCGCACCACCTCGCCTCGCTTTGGCTGTTCGGCCACAAGTCCCTGTTCCCGATCCCGGACATCGACCGCACGGATTATTTCCTCATGCTCGGCGCCAACCCGGTGGCCTCCAACGGCAGCATCTGGACCGTCCCGGACGTGCGCCGGCGCATCAAGGACCTCACCGCCCGCGGCGGCCGCCTCGTGGTCATCGACCCGCGGCGCACGGAGACGGCCCAGCTTGCCAGCGAGCACCATTTCATCCGCCCCGGTAGCGACGCCCTCTTCCTGGCCGCTCTACTGAATACGCTCTTCGATGAGAAACTCGCCGACCCGCGCCAGCTCGCGCCCTTCGTCGACGGCCTGGACACCGTTGCCGCGGCCCTCGCGCCCTTCACCGCGGAGGCCGTCGCCGACGCCACGGGCATCGCCGCGGCCACGACCCGCGGCATCGCCCGCGACTTCGCCGCCGCCGGCGCGGCCATCTGCTACGGCCGCATGGGCGTGTCCACGCAGGCCTTCGGCGCCGTGTGCCAGTGGCTCATCCAGGTGATCAACATCGCTACCGGCAACCTCGACCGGCCCGGCGGCTCCCTGTTCACCCTGCCGGCCATGGACCAGGTCAGCAACATCGGCCCCGGCGGCTTCAACCGCCACCGGAGCCGCGTGCGCGGCCTGCCGGAGTTCGACCGGGAGCTGCCGGCGGCGGTCATGGCCGAGGAGATCACCACCCCCGGCGAGGGCCGGGTGCGCGCCCTGTTCACCGGCGCCGGCAACCCGGTGCTGTCGACGCCGAACGGCCGGGCCCTCGACGAGGCCTTCGAGCAGCTCGAGTTCATGGTCAGCCTCGACCCGTACCTCAACGAGACCACGCGGCACGCGGACATCATCCTGCCGCCGACCTCACCGCTGGAGCACGACCACTACGACATCGGCTTCCATATCAACGCCATCCGCAACACGGCGCGCTACAGCGAACCGGTCTTCGACAAGCCCGAGGGCAGCCTGCACGACTGGGAGATCTTCACCGCCCTTGGCGAGCGCGTCGCCGCGGCCCTGGGCGAGGAGCCGCGGAAGCCCATGGCGCCGCACGAGATGGTCGACCTGGGCCTGCAGTTCGGCCCCTACGGCCGGGACAGCGAGCACAGGCTCGACCTCGCGACCCTGAAGGCAAACCCCTCGGGCGTGGACCTCGGGCCCCTGAAGCCGCAGCTGCCCGAGCGGCTGTTCACCGCGAACAAGCGCATCGACTGCGCCGTGCCCCTGCCGCTGGCGGACCTCGAGCGGCTGCGCGGCGAACTGGCGGGCGCAGGGGACGGCGGCCTGCGCCTGATCGGCCGGCGCCACGTGCGCGACAACAACAGCTGGATGCACAACTATCACCGGCTGGTGAAGGGCCGGGACCGCTGCACCCTCCTCGTGCACCCGGCGGACCTCGACCGGCACGGGCTGAAGGACGGCGACAGCGCCCGGCTGGCCTCGCGCACGGGGGAGCTCACGGTAACCGTGGAGGCCTCGGACAGCGTCATGCCCGGGGTGGTGAGCCTGCCCCACGGCTACGGGCACGACCGCGACGGCGTGCGCCTCGGCACGGCCCGTGCGAAGGCGGGAGTATCGTGCAATGATATTACCGACGACCGCTGGCTCGACGCCCTCTCGGGCAATGCCGCCGTGAACGGGGTGCCGGTCACCCTCGCCGCGGCGTCCTGAGCGGCGGTCGCCGCCCCCACCGCGTCCCGAGGGAAACGCCATGGAAGTGACGAGCATCGTGTTCTGGCTGGTGATCCTGGCCCTGGTGATCTATGTCATCGCCATCTACAACACCCTGGTCAAGCTGAAGAACCGCTACCAGAACGCCTTCGCCCAGATCGAGGTGCAGCTCAAGCGCCGCTACGACCTGATCCCGAACCTGGTGGAAACGGCCAAGGGCTACATGGCCCACGAGCGCGAGACGCTCGACGCGGTCACCACCGCCCGCAACGAGGCGGCCGCGCTGCTCAAGGCCATCGGCGAGGGCGGCGGCAGCGCCCCGGCGCTCGCCGACCTCGCCGGCGCGGAGAACGCCCTGCAGGGCGCCCTCGGCAAGCTCAACGTGACCATGGAGGCCTATCCGGACCTCAAGGCCAGCGAGAACATGCAGCAGCTCTCCGAGGAGCTGACCAGCACCGAGAACCGCGTGGCCTTCGCCCGCCAGGGCTACAACGATGCCGTCATGGCCTACAACACCTACCGGCAGAGCTTCCCGCCGGTGGTGCTGGCGGCCACCTTCGGCCATCCGACCGACGCGGAACTCCTGGAGTTCGACGACAGCCCGCAGATCCAGGCGGCGCCGCGCGTCTCCTTCTAGGGCGCCCGGTGCGCCCGACCGGCAGCGGCTAGCGCGAGAGAGCGGGTGGACTTCTTCGCCCAGCAGGACCTGGCCCGGCGCAATGCGCGCCTGCTGGTGATCCTGTTCACCCTGGCCGTCATCGGCCTGGTACTGCTCACCAACCTGCTGGTCGCCGGCTTCCTGTTCTTCTCCGAGGACTACAACGTCTACGCCGGCAGCCGCGGCGGCTGGACGGGTTTCCTGCAGCAGCTTTCCTGGGAGCGCTTCGGGACCATCAGCCTGGTGGTGATCGGCAGCGTGCTCCTCGTCTCCCTGGTGAAGTGGCTGCAGCTCTCCGCCGGCGGCAAGGCGATCGCCGAGACCCTCGGCGCGGAGAAGGTGCTGCCGCAGACCCGCGACGCCGACGAGCGCCGCGCCCTGAACATCGTGCAGGAGATCGCCCTCGCTGCCAGCATGCCGGTGCCGGACCTCTACCTGCTCAGGGACGAGCGCGGGATCAACGCCTTCGCCGCCGGCGTGACCCAGGCCGACGCGGTAATCGCGGTGACCACCGGCGCCCTGCATCACCTCAAGCGCCACGAACTGCAGGGGGTCATCGGCCACGAGTTCAGCCATATCCTCAACGGCGACATGCGCCTCAACGTGCGCCTGGCCGCCCTGCTCAAGGGGATCACCTTCATCGGTGACGTCGGCTATATCCTGCTCCGCGCCGGCACCCATCGGGGCCGGGTGCGCACCGGCACCCGCGGGGGCGGCAGCAACAACAACAGCGGCGCCGCCCTGCCCGTGCTCGGCCTCGGCCTGCTGGTGATCGGCTGGATCGGCGGCACCTGCGCCGGCTTCATCAAGGCCGCCATCAGCCGGCAGAAGGAATTCCTGGCAGACGCCGGCGCCGTGCAGTTCACCCGCGATCCCGACGGCATCGCCGACGCGCTCAAGGTGATCGGCGGCTACGTGCCCGGCACGCTCGTGCACCGGGCCCGGGCCGCGGAGCTCTCGCACATGTTCTTCGGTGCCGTCACCCATAGCCTGTGGCAGGGCTTCGCCACCCACCCGCCGCTGGACGCGCGCATCCGGCGCATCCAGCCGCGCTGGGACGGCGAGTACATCTCGCGCCGCGTGCGCCACTATCCGAACACGCGGATCGAGAGCGCCGACGTGGAGTTCCGCCCCGGCCGCGAGGCGCTGGTGGCGGCGGGGGCGGCGGTGGAGGCCACGCGC